>NZ_JBFULE010000055.1:0-16511 GCF_056400485.1 Roseateles sp. P5_B10 | reverse complement strand
GGCCGGGGTAGGCCACCTTCTCGACGAGGTCGTGTGCCTGCAGGAACTCGGTCACCGCCTGCGCATTGGCCACATGCCGGGCCATGCGCAGCGGCAGCGTCTCCAATCCTTGCAGCATCAGCCAGGCCGTGTGYGGGCTCATGCAGGCGCCGAAGTCGCGCAGGCCTTCGCGGCGGGCGCGCAGCAGGAAGGCGCCGACGGTGCTTTCCTCGGCGAACACCATGCCGTGGAAGCCGTCATACGGTTCACACAAGGTCTCGAATCGGCCATGGCGGTCGTGCGCGGCCTGCCAGTCGAAGGAGCCCGCATCCACCAGCACGCCGCCAATCACGGTGCCATGGCCGCAGAGGAATTTGGTGGCCGAGTGGTAGACCAGATCGGCGCCGAGTTCGGCCGGGCGCTGCAGATAGGGCGTCGTAAAGGTCGCATCGACGAGCAGTGGCAGGCCGGCCTCATGCGCCAGTGCCGACAAAGTCGGGATGTCCAGCACGTCCAGCCCCGGGTTGCCAAGGCTCTCGCCGAACAACAGCCGCGTCTCGGGCCGAATGGCAGCCCGCCAGGCGTCCAGGTCGCGTGGGTTGACGAAGGTCGTCTCGATGCCGAAACGGCGCAGCGTGTAGTGCAGCAGGTTGTGGCTGCCGCCATACAGCGCCGTGCTGGCGACGACGTGACCGCCGGCGCCCATCAGCGTGCAGATGGCCAGGTGAAGGGCCGCCTGGCCGCTGGCCGTCGCGATCGCGCCGATGCCGCCGTCCAGCGCCGCCATGCGCTCCTCGAAAACCGCCGTCGTCGGGTTGGAGAGCCGGCTGTAGACGTGCCCCGAACGCTCCATGTTGAACAGCGACGCCGCGTGCTCGCTGTTCTCGAAGACGAAGGAGGTGCTGAGGTGCAGCGGCGTCGCCCGCGCGCCGGTGCCCGGATCGGGCGTGGCGCCGGCATGCAAAGCTAGGGTGTCGAAGCCCGGCATGGTGTTTTCTATGGGGTGGAGTCGCGGGCATTGTGTGCTATGTTGACTGGCAGTTTTCGCATGGAGGCCCCTATGAAAGTCGTCGATATCCTGCGTGTCAAAGGTGGCACCTTGTTCACTGTCACGCCCGACGAGCCGCTGAAGGATTCGCTGGCCGTCATGGCAGAGCGCGACATCGGTTCGCTGGTTGTCATGGAGCATGGCGACCTGGTCGGCATGCTGACCTTCCGCGAGGTCATCCAGGCCATCGTGAAGAACCAGGGCACGGTGGGCACGACCATCGTCCGCACGGTGATGGACGACGCGCCGCTGACCTGCACGCCCGAGACAGAGATCGACGAGGTGCGCCGCATGATGCTGGGCCGCCACGCGCGCTACATGCCGGTGATGAACGGCAAGACGCTGATGGGCGTCATCTCGTTCTACGACGTGGCCAAGGCGGTGGTGGACAGCCAGGACTTCGAGAACCGCATGCTCAAGGCCTATATCCGCGACTGGCCGGTCGAGGAGCCCATCGAGGACCCGGCCAAGGCCGGCTGAGCCGACTTGGTTCGTTGTCCATGAAGGCGGCCTTTGCAGGCCGCTTTTCATTTGGACGGCTCCTAGAATGGCGGCATGTCCGGTAGCACCCTCGGCGAACTCTTTCGCGTCACCAATTTCGGCGAAAGCCACGGTCCGGCCATTGGCTGCGTCATCGACGGCTGCCCGCCGGGCATGGCGCTCAGCGAGGCCGACATCCAGCCCGAGCTGGACCGCCGCCGCCCCGGCACCAGCCGTCACGTCACCCAGCGCAACGAGCCCGACGCGGTCAAGATCCTGTCCGGCGTCTATGAGGGCGTCACGACCGGCACGCCAATCTGCCTGCTGATCGAGAACACCGACCAGCGCAGCAAGGATTACGGCAACATCCTCGACACCTTCCGCCCCGGCCACGCCGACTACACCTACTGGCGCAAATACGGTGTGCGCGACCCACGCGGCGGTGGCCGCGCGTCGGCGCGGTTGACGGCGCCCATGGTCGGCGCCGGCGCGGTGGCCCGCAAATGGCTGCGGGAGGCTTATGGCACCGAATTCCGCGGCTGCATGACCCAGCTCGGCGAGATCGAGATTCCTTTCGAAGGCTGGCAGCACGTCGGCCAGAACCCCTTCTTTGCCGCCAACGCCAGCAAGATCGCCGCGCTGGAGGACTACATGGACGCCTTGCGCAAGGCCGGCGACTCGGTTGGCGCACGCATCCGCGTGGAAGCCACCGGCGTGCCGGTCGGCCTGGGCGAGCCGCTGTTCGACAAGCTCGACGCCGACATCGCCTACGCGCTGATGGGCATCAACGCCGTCAAGGGCGTCGAGATCGGCGCCGGCTTCGGCGTCGTCGCACAGAAGGGCACCGAGCATGGCGATGAGCTGACACCGCTGGGATTTGCCAGCAACAACTCGGGCGGCATGCTGGGCGGCATCTCCACCGGCCAGGACATCGTCGCCAGTATCGCGATCAAGCCGACCAGTTCGATTCGCAGCCCCAAAGCGAGCATCGACCGCGCGGGCAATCCTTCCGTGGTGGAAACCTTTGGCCGCCACGACCCCTGCGTGGGCATCCGCGCCACGCCCATCGCCGAGGCCATGCTGGCCCTGGTGCTGATGGACCATGCCMTTCGTCACAGGGCGCAGTGTGGAGATGTCGTGCTGCCGGTCGATGCCATCCCGGCACAACGATAGGTTGAGGCGAGCGCGTCGGGCTGACGACGGGCAAAGCCCGCAACGGGCGAGCAATGCCGTGGACTACAGCTGAACTGAGTTGCTAAATCAGGTCAGCGATTCAAGCCCGACAGCGTTCGGGTTTGGGCTGTGCGGCTGGACAACCTTCTTGCGGAAAGCAAGAAACACCGCGAGCGTCCCCAGACCGAAACACAGCAGCCATCCGCTGCTGGGCTCAGGGACTGGAACTGCTGACACCTTCCAGTCGTGAGCAGTATTTCCCAGCGCCGAAAACGCCGTCGTTGTCGATCCATTCGCCAAAGTAATGGACGTAATGCCGGCCCAATAGATTGAATTTCCGAAATTGGCGAACGAATCGACCGAGGAGTTTGATCCCGCCAGCGTATAAGCCGTCGTGTCGATGCCGGCGTCCAGGGCGAACGCCTGACCAAACGTAACGGGAATGCTCAGCTCCCAGAATCCGCGTAGATCCCCGGTGTAGTCGAGGCCATTGACGCGGGTGAATGTATATGTTGGATCGGTGCCCAGATGAGTCAATGCCGCCTGAACATTGAAGCTGAATACAGTGGCGCCACCCGCGCTGAAAACGAAGTCAGCCGCAGCCGTTCCAGCAAAGCTTCCCCCCAAACCAGCCGTGCCGCTGTTGAGAAGGCTGCCTGAGGCGGGATCGACGAAGAAACGAATATTGGCCCAGCCGGTGCCGGACAAGCCTGCGCCAGCCACTGTGACGGAGTCACTCCAGTGTGCGGCGGCATATGCCTTTCCCACCGACGCGAATCCATTGAAAATGTTGCCACGGCTCGCGCTGGCAATGGCTGAAGATTTGAGTACACCGTAGTCTGCGGTAGCGCCGCTCGAGCCGCCCGAGCCTGACCATACGCTGCTGATCTTTTCAGACACCGAGCCATTCACTGAAGAATGAGTGATGGGGCCGACGCCGCCATTGCTGCCATCTTCGGCCGTGTAGTTTGCAAAAACAGTGACCTTGACTTCCGAAGCACTTGCGGAAATCGCCGGCCCCATCGCAGCCAGGCAAATCACGGCATTGAAAATCCACGTGGCGCCCGGGCTTAACGTAGACCTTGTGCGGAACATCTGAAGTTGGGACATCGTTCTCACCCCTATTGATTTGAACCCGAATACATCCAACACCCACTGTGTCGGCTGTTCAAACTCGGGGCACTCACCGAGGTGAAGCTCAAAGTGAAATCGACCGAGCCAAGATGCGAGCGAACTGCACTGTAGGCTTCGTGATGTCGGGGCCTGCTGCGCTGATCCCCAGAACGCGGGGAACGTTTTCATTCGAATTGATGTCGAGAGGTGGCAGCGCATTGGACTGGTCGGCGCTGGCAGCAGCAGCGGCGATGGCCGCTCGCCGGCAATTGGTGTCGCTATGACCTCGTCATGACGCTGCGCAGCGGATTTGATGCAGGCCGCCTCTCGTGATCCGCAACTCGTCCGCCGGGATTCCAGCCTGATCGCCGGCCGGTGCAGCTCAGCCCTCGCAAACCGCGTTTCGTCACAAGCCCGCTGCGCGGCTTGCCGCCGGTTTCTAGACTGTAAAGGTCGTGAAATCAGAGAGTGATTGGGGGAGCCATGCGCAAGTCTTGGAAGATCGGTAGCGTCGTCGCAGCCGTGTTGTTGGTGGGCGGTGCCGGGGTGGCCGTCATGGCGAGCAAGGGGGATGGCCCCAACAAGCCGGGTGACGAGAAGGCCAAGGCCGTGCTGGAGTTCGTGCCCAGCGAAGTCGTCAAGCCGACGCTGACCGCCATGCCGGCCCAGATCGAATTCAGCGGCCCGCTGGTGGCGCCGGGCACGGCCATGGTTCGCGCCAAGTCCAACGGCACGCTGCTCAACCTCGCTGTCGGCGAAGGCAGCCGCGTGAAGGCGGGCCAGGCTCTCGGCCAGGTCGACCTGGAAGAGCTTCGCTATCGCATCGCCGAGCGCGGCGCCAGCGTCGAAGCCATGCGGGCCCAGATGGAGCAGGCCGAGCGCAGCTTCAAGGCCAACGAAGGCCTGGCTGCCAAGAACTTCATTGCCCAGACCGCGCTGGACAACTCTCGCGCCGCCTACGAATCCGCCCGCGCCAACTGGAACGCCGCCAAGGCCCAGCTCGACACCAGCCAGGTGACGATGCGCCAGGCCGCGCTGGTCGCACCCATCAACGGCGTCGTCTCCAAGCGCCATGTGGTGCCCGGCGAGAAAGTGGCGGCCGAACAGCAGATCCTGACCATCGTCGACCTGTCCAAGCTCGAACTGGCCGGCCTGGTCGGCACGCRTGAAGTCAGCCGCCTGAAGCCGGGCATGACGGTGCAGGTGAAGGTCGAGGGCGTGGAAGAGCCGGTCGAGGCCAAGATCGACCGCATCGCGCCGAGCGCCGAGCCGGGCACGCGTTCCATCGGCGTGACGCTGGTGCTGGCCAACCCCAAGGAGGCCTACCGTGCCGGCCAGTACGCCGTTGCCAAGGTGGTGCTGCAGGATGACACCCAGCGACTGACCGTGCCCATCGCCGCCATCAGCCGCAATGCCGGCCAGGAACAGATCTGGATGATCGAGAGCGGCGCCTTGGTGCGCCGGATCGTGACGACCGGCCGCAGCGACGCCCGCGAAGGCCGCGTGGAGGTGTTGAACGGCCTCAAGCCCGAAGCCCAGGTGCTGGCGGCGCGCTTCGACAACCTGCGCGAAGGTGACAAGGCGAACATCGTCGCCGCCAAGGCCAAGGTGGCCAGCTCGGCCGCGTCGGCCGCCACGGTTCAGTAAGGGGCGTGCCATGTGGATGACCCGCGTTTCCATCCAGAACCCGGTCTTTGCGACCATGGTGATGGTGGCCCTGTGCGTGCTGGGCCTGTTTTCCTACTCCAAGCTGGGCGTCGAGCAGATGCCCGACATTTCGTTCCCCGGCGCGCAGGTGGACGTGCGCTACCCCGGCGCCTCGCCCGAGGCCGTCGAGCGCGAGATCGCCAAACCCCTGGAAGAGGCGCTGAACACGATTGCCGGCGTGGAACGCATCCAGWCGCGCAGCWWCGAGSGCCGTGTGCAGGCCAGCGTCGAGTTCTCGCTGAACGCCGACATGGGCCGCGCGATGCAGGACCTGCGCGACCGCGTCGCCGCCGCGCAGGCCCGATTCCCGCGTGACGCCAAGCCGCCGACGGTGCAGCGCTTCGAGAACGACAACTCGCAGCCCGTCGTGGTCATGGCGCTGCTGAGCCCCACACGCGGCTCGCGCGAGCTGTCCATGATGGCCGACCTGATCGTCTCCAAGCGCCTGGGTCGTGTGGAAGGCGTGGCCAAGGTGGACGTGGGCGGCCTGACCACCCGTGAGGTGCGTATCGACCTCGACCCGATGCGGCTGCGCGCCTACAGCGTGACGCCGGCCGAGATTGCCAAGGCGCTGGCTGAGGCCAACGCCGATCAGCCGGTGGGCCTGCTGTCCGACTCCACCTCCGACGCCATCCTGCGCGTGGAAGGTCGCGTGAAGGACCCCAAGGCTTTCGGCAACATGATCGTCGCCCGCCGCGGCAACCTGGCGCTGACGCTGAACGACCTCGGCACCCTGGTCGAGCGCGAGCGCGAGCAGGACAGCATCGCCCGCATCAACGGCCAGCCGGCCGTCAGCTTCAACATCTTCAAGCAGCAGGACGCCAACATCGTCAAGACCGGCGAGTCCGTGAAGGAAGCAATGGCCGAGCTGCGCAAGACGCTGCCCAAGGACGTCGAGCTGCGCCTCATCTACGCCGCTAGCGACTTCGTCAAGGGCTCGCTGACCGGCCTGCAGCACACGCTGATTGAAGGCGCGCTGCTGACGGTGGCCATCGTCTTCCTGTTCCTGCACAGCTGGCGCTCGACCATCATCACCGGCCTCACGCTGCCCATCGCCGTCATCTCCAGCTTCATCGCCGTGCAGGCCTTCGGCTTCACGCTGAACTTCATGACGATGATGGCCTTGAGCCTGTGCATCGGCCTGCTGATCGACGACGCCATCGTCGTGCGCGAGAACATCGTGCGCCATGTGGCCATGGGCAAGGACCACCGCCAGGCGTCGTTCGACGGCACCAACGAGATCGGCCTGGCCGTCATGGCCACCACCTTCGCCATCTGCGCGGTGTTTGTGCCCGTCGCCTTCATGGGCGGCATCATCGGCAAGTTCTTCTACCCCTTCGGCATCACCGTCGCGGTGGCGGTGCTGGTCAGCCTGTTCGTCAGCTTCACGCTCGATCCGATGCTGTCGTCGGTCTGGCCAGACCCGCCGGGCACGCGCATCAAGCACTGGCCTGTCATCGGTCATCTCATCCGCGCGACCGACTGGAGCATGGACCGCCTGCACGACCTCTATGCCAGGACGATCGACTGGGCCTTCTCCGGCCGTCGCTACCGCGTCTTCGTGCCGCCGATTCCCGCCTATGGCCATCCGTTCAGCGCGGACGGCAAGCGCGACAAGGCCGCGAAGCGCGTGTTCCGCTTCGCGACGCTGACGCCGCGTGGCCTCGTCATGTGGGGTGCCTTCGCCAGCTTCGTCGCCGCACTGGCCCTGGCGCCCATGGTCGGCAGCGAATTCGTGCCCGAGACAGACAACGGCTTCACGCAGGTCAACCTGCGCATGCCGGTGGCCAGCAGCATCGAGCGCGGCAGCGCCAAGGTCGCCCAGATCGAGGAGATCCTCAAGAACTACCCCGAGATCAAGACCGTCTCGACCGTGGTCGGCAGCACCGGCGAAGGCCTGTCCACCGGCCGCAACCAGGCGGCGCTGAATATCACGCTGACCGACCGCAGCGAACGCAAGCGCACGCAAAAGGAGATCGAGGACGCCATCCGCGCCGACATTGCCAAGATCCCCGGCATCGAGGTCAGTGTTGGCTTCAACCGCCCGATCTGGATCACCATCCTGGGCAGCGACCCCGAAGTGCTGACCCAGGCCGCCACCGACCTGGTCGAGAAGATCAAGAAGATCCCCGGCGCCGTCGACGTGGACACGACCGTCAAGCCCGGCCTGCCGGCCTTTGCCGTGCGCCTGAAGGATTCGGCCATCCGCGAACTGGGCCTGACCGCCCCGCAGATCGCCTCCAGCCTGCGTGCCTACGTGAACGGCGAGATCGCCACCTACTGGACGACGCCGGATGGCAACCAGGTCGAGGTGCTGCTGCGCCTGCCGCGCGAACAGCGCGAGCGCATCGAGCAGATGAGCAAGCTGCCGGTGGCCTTCTCCAAGGACGGCGCGCCCATCGCGCTGGACCAGGTCGCGACCATCGAGCCGGTGTTCAACCCCGAGGTGATCCGCCGCGAGAACCTGCAGCGCCGCGAGGCCGTGTTCGCCGGCGTCCAGGGCCGCCCGGGCGGCGACGTGAATGCCGATGTGCAGAAGCTGATCAAGGCCACCCAGCTGCCCCCGGGCACCAGCTTCAAGGTGGACGGCGCCGGCAAGCAGCAGGCCGAGGCCTTCAACGGCCTGCTGGCGGCGATGGCGCTGGCCGGCATCTTCATCTACATCGTGCTGGCCAGCCAGTTCGGCAGCTTCCTGCAGCCCATCGCCATCATGGCTTCACTGCCGCTCGCCCTCATCGGCGTGATGCTGGCCCTGCTGCTGTGGCGCTCGACGCTGAATGTGTTCTCGATGATCGGCCTGGTGATGCTGATGGGCCTGGTGACGAAGAACGCGATTCTTCTCGTCGACTTCGCCAACCACGCACGCAAGGCCGGTGCGACGGTGGCCGAGGCGCTGCGTGAAGCTGGCCTGATCCGCATGCGCCCCATCATCATGACGACGGCCGCCATGGTCTTCGGCATGCTGCCGATGGCCATCGCGCTGAACGATGGCGGCGAAATCCAGGCGCCCATGGGCCGCGCCATCATCGGCGGTGTCATCACCTCTACGCTGCTGACGCTGGTGGTGGTGCCGGTGCTGTACAGCTATCTGGTGCGGGAGAAGAAGCCCGCCACGAAGAAGGCAGAGCAGGGCGGTGCCTCGTCGATGCCGCTGCACGGCATGCCCGGCGCGATGCCGGCGGACAAGGATTAAGCAAGAGATCCCTCGAGCGCTTCTGCGCTGGGGCCGGTCACGTCAAGTGGTCGGCCCTTTTTGCTTGTGCGAATTACAATCACGCCGATAGTAAGGAGTTGCCATGTCCGAATCCACCGTCACTGCCAAGGGCCAGACCACCATGCCCGCAGAAATCCGGGCGCTCGTGGATGCCAAGCCTGGTACGCGCCTGGTGTGGTCGGCCATGCCCGATGGCACCCTGATCGTGCGGGTCAAGAGCAAGTCCATCCTCGACATGGCCGGCATGCTCAAGGCCCCCAAGGGCAAGCGCATCGGCATCGATGAAATGAACCCCTGGCGCTGAGGCATGCCCGCGCTCGATACCAACGTCCTGGTGCGCTACCTCGTGCAGGACGACGCCGCGCAGGCTGCGGCGGTGCGCCAGCTGATGGCGCGGCTGACGGGTGAAGGCGCCACGCTCTTCGTGCCCGTCACCGTCGTGCTGGAGCTCGAATGGGTGCTGCGCAAGAGCTATGGCTTCGACAAGGACAGCGTGCTGCACGCCCTGTCATCGCTGTTCTCGGCGGCCGAGCTGAGCATCGAATCGGAGCGTGCGCTGGAGGTGGCGCTGCAGCTTTTCCGCCAAGGCCCGGCGGACTTCGCCGACTGCCTGCACATCGCGCTGGCCGCCCAGGCCGGCGAGCAGCCGCTGTGGACTTTCGATAAAGGCGCTGCCCGGGTGGACGGCGCGCAACTGCTGGCCAAGGGCTGACGCGGCTCAGCCGGGGGCKGGCGCAAAAGCCTGGCGAGCGCAGCGGCTTGTGCACTCGAGGGCGACTTGCCGTAGATCAGGCCGCGCAGACCTCTCGCACACAGCCCCGCAACCACCGATGCGCCGCATCCCCATCCATCCGAGGATGCCAAAGCAGCGAGACGGTGAACGGCTCCAGCGCCAGTGGCAGACCGACAGTCAGCAGGCCATCGCGCAGATGCCCGGTGTGCCGCTCGGGCACCGTGGCAATCAGGTCCGTGCCGCGCGCCAGCGCCAGTGCTTCCGAGAACCCCGCCACCGTGACGACGATGTCGCGGCCAAGGCCCATGGCGGACAAGGCCTCGTCGACGGGGCCCGCCGCCGTGCCGCTCCGGGAGATGGCGACATGCCGGCCCGCCGCGTAGCGCTTCGCCGTCAGCTTGCCGTTCGCCAGCCCATGACCTTGGCGGACGACGGCCACGAAGCGATCGCGAAACAGCGCCTGCGCACGCAGCTCCGGCCCGCTGGACGCAGTGACGATGCCCGTCTCCAGGTCGACGCTGCCATCACGCAGGGGCGTGCTGTCACGGTCGGGCTTGGGGACGAAGCGCAGCCGCACGCTCGGCGCTTCCGAACTCACGCGGGCTAGCAGGGCTGCGCCGAAGTTCTCGACAAACCCTTCGCGCGTTCGCAGCGTGAACTCTCGCTCCAGTTTGTCCAGCCGCAACGCCGCCGCCGGCCTCAACGCGGCCTGCGCCTCCTGCAGCAGCGGTCCGATGCGCTCGCGCAATTCCAGCGCCCTAGGTGACGCCACCAGCCCACGCCCGGCGCGCACGAGCAGCGGGTCGCCGGTGGCCTCGCGCAGCCGCGCCAGCGACCGGCTCATCGCCGACGGGCTCAACCTCAGTCTTCGCGCGGCGCCAGCGACGCTGCCCTCGGCCAGCAGGGCGTCCAGCGTCAGCAGCAGGTTCAGATCAGGGTCTGACATGGCGTCTCGTGCATTGATGAAGTGCAGATGATGCGTCTTCCGCCATGCCCAGCAAATGCCTAAGGTCGGGGCATGAACACCTCGACCGTCGCTCACCCCGCCGCAACGCCTGTCATCGGCGTGCTTGCCGGCCTGGCCCTTTGCACCCTGCTGCCTTCGCTGGCCGTCAGCAGCGCCAATGTCGCGCTGCCCACGCTGGCTAGCGCCTTCGGTGCCGGCTTCGTCGAGGCGCAATGGGTCGTGCTGGCCTATCTGCTGGCGATCACGACCCTCATCGTCATTGCCGGCCGGCTGGGTGACCTGATCGGCCGACGCCGCCTGCTGCTGGCCGGCATCGCGCTGTTCACGGCCGCGTCGGCTCTCTGCGCGCTGGCACCCACGCTGCCGCTGCTGATCGCCGCCCGGGCACTGCAAGGCGTGGGCGCTGCCGCCATGATGGCCTTGACGATGGCCATGGTGGCCGCGGCGCTGCCCAAGGCGCGCACGGGCAGCGCGATGGGGCTGCTGGGCACGATGTCGGCAGTCGGCACGGCTCTCGGTCCGTCGCTGGGAGGCGCGTTGATCGGTGCTTTGGGCTGGCAGGCCGTATTCGCCGTCAACCTCCCGCTGGGCTTGCTGGCCATTGCGCTGGCCTGGCGGTATTTGCCGGCTGACCGAGGGCAGGGTGCTGCCGGCTTCGACCTGCCCGGCACGTGGTGGCTGGCGCTGACGCTGGCGGCCTATGCCCTCGCGATGACGTGGCATCTTGGCCTGCTGGCTGCCGCCGCGGTGGGCCTGCTGCTGTTCCTGCGCACCGAGGCGCGCGCTACCTCGCCTCTCGTGCGGCTGGACCGGCTGCGCGACCCCGCCCTGAGCGCAGCCCTGGCGATGAACGCCCTGGTGTCTGCCGTCATGATGGCCACCCTGGTCGTTGGCCCCTTCCACCTCAGCGGCGCGCTCGGCCTTGGCGCCGCCACGGTGGGCGTGCTGATGTCCGTCGGTCCCCTCCTTTCGGCCGGCAGCGGCATTCCGGCCGGCCGGCTGGTGGATCGCTTCGGCACACGGCGAACGAGCCAACTGGGCCTCGCCGCCATGGCGGTCGGCTGCGCGCTCATCGCGCTGCTGCCCGCGTCGCTTGGCGCCATCGCCTACGTGGGCCCGCTCGCAATCGTCACGCCCGGCTATGCACTCTTCCAGGCCGCCAACAACACAGGGGTCATGGCCGAGGTGCCGGCCGAACAGCGCGGCGTCATCAGCGGCCTGCTGACGCTGTCGCGCAATCTCGGCCTCATCACCGGCGCCTCGGCGATGGGCGCCGTTTTCGCCGCCGGCGGGCTGCGCTTGAGCTTCGTCATCGCGACAGCTTTGGTTGCCGTCGCCCTCGGGCTTGCCAGACGCGCGAATTGACAAGCACAATCGCCCCCGCTCCGGGGTGCCCGGGCCTGGCGAAAGCCGAGCCCAGACGCTGAGATGGTCATCCTGGGCTTGTTAACACGACGACAACGCGGCCCGTTGCCGTCGTGTTAACAAGCCCTGACCAAACCCGTGAACTTGAACCGGCTAATACCGGCGTAAGGAGAGCGCATGCCTCGCGGCGTGCAGGTGTGGCCTTCGGGCCGCACCTCACCCACAGGCGGCCTTGGAGCACCGAACCCACTGCTCCAGGAGACCGCCGCCATGAACGCCCCCGAAAAGAACCTCTCGCTCGATGAGCGCCTGTCGCTGACGCGCGAGCCCTTCCCGGCATCAAGCAAGGTCTACGTGACCGGCAGCCGGCCCGACGTGGCCGTGCCCATGCGCGAAATCGCGCTGACGAATGGCGAGCGAGTCGTCGTGCACGACACCTCCGGCCCCTACACCGACCCCAAGGCGCAGATCGACGTGCGCCGGGGCCTGCCGCCCATCCGCTCCAGCTGGGTCGGTGACCGCGCCGATACCGAGGCCTACACGGGCCGCACGCGCGTGGCGCTTGACGACGGCGGCAAGGAGGACAACGAGCGCATCGCCCAACTGCGCGCCGAGGCCGCCGCGCTGCAGCGCCAGCCGCGTCGCGCCCAGGCCGGCGCCAACGTCAGCCAGATGCACTACGCCCGCCGCGGCATCGTCACGCCGGAGATGGAATTCGTCGCGCTGCGCGAGAACGGCAAGCGCGAGTGGATGCGCGAGTACCTGTYGGACGCCGAGCGCGAGCAGCGCCTGCGCGGCGACTCGATGGGCGCGGCCATCCCCGAGATCATCACGCCCGAGTTCGTGCGCCAGGAGGTGGCCCGCGGCCGCGCCGTCATCCCTGCCAACATCAACCACACCGAGCTCGAGCCGACCATCATCGGCCGCAACTTCCTGGTCAAGGTCAACGCCAACATCGGCAACTCGGCCGTCACGTCCAGCATCGAGGAAGAGGTCGAGAAGCTGGTCTGGTCCATCCGCTGGGGTGCGGACACGGTGATGGACCTCTCCACCGGTCGCAACATCCACACGACACGCGACTGGATCGTCCGCAACTCGCCCGTGCCCATCGGCACCGTGCCCATCTACCAGGCGCTGGAGAAGGTGGGCGGCATCGCCGAAGACCTCTCCTGGGCCATCTTCCGCGACACGCTGATCGAGCAGGCCGAGCAGGGCATCGACTACTTCACCATCCACGCCGGCCTGCGCCTGCCGTTCATCCACCTGACGACCAAGCGCCGCACGGGCATCGTGTCGCGCGGCGGCTCCATCCTGGCCAAGTGGTGCATCACGCATCACCGCGAGAACTTCCTGTACACGCACTTCGAAGAGATCTGCGAAATCATGAAGGCCTACGACGTGACCTTCTCGCTGGGCGACGGCCTGCGCCCCGGCAGCGGCGCCGATGCCAACGACGAGGCGCAGTTCGCCGAGCTGAAGACGCTGGGCGAACTGACCAAGGTGGCCTGGAAGCACGACGTGCAGACCATGATCGAGGGCCCCGGCCACGTGCCCATGCATCTCATCCAGGCCAACATGACGGAGCAGCTCAAGCACTGCGACGAGGCGCCGTTCTACACGCTGGGCCCGCTGACCATCGACATCGCGCCGGGTTACGACCACATCGCCAGCGCCATCGGCGCGGCCATGATCGGCTGGATGGGCACGGCCATGCTCTGCTACGTGACGCCCAAGGAGCACCTGGGCCTGCCCGACCGCGACGACGTGAAGCAGGGGCTGATCGCCTACAAGATCGCGGCCCACGCGGCCGACATCGCCAAGGGTCACCCCGGTGCCCGCGCACGTGACGACGCGATGAGCAAGGCGCGCTTCGAGTTCCGCTGGAACGACCAGTTCGCACTCGGCCTGGACCCCGACACGGCACGCAACTATCACGACGAGACCCTGCCCAAGGACTCGTCCAAGGAGGCGCACTTCTGCTCGATGTGCGGGCCGAAGTTCTGCTCGATGAAGATCACGCAGGACGTGCGCGAGTACGCGGCGGCCAAGGGGCTCGAAGCGGCGGACGTGGTGGCTGACGGCATGGCGCAGAAGTCAGCCGAGTTCCGCAAGGCCGGCGGCGAGCTCTACATCCCCATCAAGCCGCAGGCGTGATTCGCGTTGCAATTGCAGGCGCYGGCGTCATGGGCCGGCTGCTGGCCTGGCAGCTCGCGCGGGCCGGGCATCGCGTGACTGTGGCTGACCCTGCCTCGGGGCCGGCCGAGCCCGGCGCCGCGGCCTTCACCGCGGCCGGCATGCTGAGCCCACTGGCCGAGCAGGAACATGCCGAGCCCGAGATCGCGGCGCTGGGCTGGYGATCGCTCGCGCTGTGGCCCGCAATCGCCGCGGCGCTGGGGCAACCCGGCCTGGTGAAGGCCGAGGGCAGTCTGCTGCTGGCGCATGGCAGCGACCTGGGCGCAGCGCGGCGCGTGCTCGCCCGCCTGGCGGAAGGCCCCGAGCCGCTGGATCGCGTCGCGCTGCAGGCGCTGGAACCTGCGCTTGCGCCCGATCTCAAGGCCTGGCTGCTACCCGGCGAAGGCCAGTTGCTGCCGCGCGAGCTGCTGGCCGCCTTGGCCGAGCAAGCCGCCGATGTCGACTGGCTCTGGGGTCGCCGCGCCGTCGCTGTCCGGCCCCACATGCTGGAACTCGACGATGGCCGTCGCCTGGATGCCGACCTCGTCATTGACACCCGCGGTCTCGGTGCCAGGCCCGACCTGCCGGACCTGCGCGGTGTTCGGGGCGAGATCCTGTGGCTGCACGCGCCGGGCGTCGTGCTCAACCGCCCCGTGCGGCTGCTGCACCCACGCCACCGCGTCTACCTCGTGCCGCGGCCGGGCGACGTCATCGTCGTTGGTGCTTCAGAGGTCGAGAGCGAGGACCGCTCACCCGTGAGCCTGCGCAGCGCCGTGGAGCTGATGGCCGCTGCCCACAGCGTGCTGCCGGCGCTGGCAGAGGCGCGCATCGTGCACATGGAAACCAACCTGCGCCCGGCCTTTGCCGACCATCGGCCGCGCATCGACCACCAGCCCGGCCTGCTGCGCATCAATGGCCTGTTTCGCCATGGCTGGCTGCTGGCGCCGGCGCTGGCCGAGAAAGCGCTTCAGCATGTCTGAGTTCACCTTGAACCGCGAGCCCCGCCCCTGGCGCGAAGGCCTGAGCGTCGCCGCGATGCTGGCCGAGCAGGACAGGGCGCCCGAAGCCGTCGCCACGGCGTTGAACGGCGCCTTCGTGCCCCGTTCGCTGCGTGAGGTGACGCTGATCCAGCCCGGCGACGAACTGACCCTCATTCAACCCATCACCGGAGGCTGAGCATGTCTTGGACCCTTTACGGCTSCCAGCTCACCAGCCGCTTCCTGCTCGGCACCGCCGGCTACCCCTCGCCCGAGATCCTTCGCCGGGCCGTGCTGGCCAGCGGCGCCCAGGTGTTGACCGTCGGCCTCAAGCGCACGCTCGCGGCGGCCGGCGACAACGGCTTTGTCGCCGCCATCCGCGCGACGCTCGCCGAGACCGGCGGCCACCTGCTGCCCAACACCGCCGGGTGCCGCACCGCGCAGGAGGCCGTCACGCTGGCGCACATGGCGCGCGAGCTCTACGACACGCCGTGGATCAAGCTGGAGGTCGTCGGCGACGAGTACACGCTGCAACCCGACCCCTGGGAGCTGGTCACGGCCGCCGAGCAGCTCGTGAAGGACGGTTTCGAGGTCTTCCCCTACTGCACCGACGACCTCGTCACCTGCCGCCGCCTGCTGGACGCCGGCTGCCAGGTGCTGATGCCCTGGGGCGCACCCATCGGGTCGGGCCAAGGCCTGCTCAACCCGTTCGCCCTGCGCACGCTCCGCGAGCGCCTGCCCGGCGTGCCGCTGATCGTGGACGCCGGCATCGGTGCGCCCTCGCACGCGGCCCAGGCGATGGAGCTGGGCTTGGACGGCGTGCTGCTGAACTCGGCGATAGCCCAGGCCGGTGACCCCATCCGCATGGCCGCCGCCTTCGGCCAGGCCATCGAGGCCGGGCGAACCGGCTTCGAGGCCGGCGTCATGAGCAAGCAGGACATGGCCGTCGCGAGCACACCGGTGGGCGGCAGGCCCTTTCTGATTCCATGAGCAAGCCACCCATCATCTGGAGCATTGCCGGGCTGGACAGCGGTGGCGGTGCCGGCCTGTCGGCCGACCAGCGCGCTGCCGATGCGGCGGGCGTGCACCTTTGCCCCGTGGCGGCCGCGTTGACGGCGCAGAACAGCGTCGCCGTCGAGGCCGTCTTCCCCGTACCGCCTGAGCAGCTCGACGCCCAGCTCGCCGCGCTGGCCGATGACCTGCCGCCTGCTGCGATCAAGACGGGCCTGCTCGGCGGTGTCGAGCAACTGCGCGTTGTTGCACGTTGGGTTGACCGGCTGCGCGAGCGCGCTCCCGTCACTCTGGTTGTCGACCCGGTGCTGCGGGCCTCCACCGGCGCCACCTTTGCCGACGAAGCACTGCTGCGCGCTTATCGCGAGGAGCTGCTGCCGCGGACCAGCGTCGTCACGCCCAACCAACGCGAGACGGCGTGCCTGGTGGGCGAGGGCAGCGTGCCTGCGCAGGCGCGCGCGCTGCTGGCCCTGGGTGCACACGCTGTCTGCATCACCGGTGGCGATGCCGGCGGCCCGCTCGCCCTGGATTGGTTGGCGGCCGAGCATGCAACCGGCTGGCTGGCCCTGCCG
>NZ_JBFULE010000054.1:0-16669 GCF_056400485.1 Roseateles sp. P5_B10 | reverse complement strand
CTCGCGGGCACTGAGGCGGGTCTGGGCGGCCTGCGCCTCACGACTGATCGCCCAGTCGGCCTCGGTGTAGCGTCCACGGCCCGTGCGGCACTGTCGGGCTCGGCGCACTTCATCCTGCATGAACTGACGCTCCTCGTCACCGAAGGTTGTCGAGTTGCCGCGGGTTTCCATGGCGCGGATCTCGCTGTCGCCGGGACAGACATTGGCAGCTCGACCCACGGGGGCCGAGGCCGGCTCGATGGCAGGCGCCACCGCCGCGCGAGCTGCGCCGGGCCGCAATCCGTCGGCCACATTCGGCTGCAGACTTCGCGCCGACAAAGGTTCGCTGGCCCCTGAACAGGGTCGATCGGCGTAGCGCACCTGTCCGGCCTCATCGCACTTCCAGACCTGTTGACCCCAGGCGCTGCCCTGCGACAGCCACAGGCCCAGGCAAACCGTGGACCACAAGCTCGAACGGCCCCTCACCGCTCAGCTCCCCATGCCGGGATGGGTGGGTGGAAGCTCGCCCGGATCGTGCTCGTCCCGCTCAACACGAACATTGAATCCTTCCGTTGCTTGCGGCGCCTCGAAGTACGAGGAGATGTGGACGAACTCGGTCTCCGTCAAGGCATGCGAACCTTCCGGACGCTCGATGTTGCGCTTGGCGATGCGCTGCAGGCAGACTGGATCTGGCGTCTCGAGGAAGTGCAGCACATGCTCGGCCTGGGTCTGCGCGAGCAGGGCGCTGAACCAGGCCCGACCAGCCCTGGTGTTGGCCTGGAAGTCCAGCACGACGGACTGGCCGGCGTTCAGCAGGTCGACGGTGAGCGGGCCGATCACGGACTTCAGCTTCCCGGACAGCCTGATGTAGTCATCGAACGTCTTCAGCTCATCACCGTAGAGCCGGGAGAGCCAGACGTCCTCGGACAGCAGCACCAATCGGTCTGCCTGGGCCAGCCTTGCGGCGACGGTCGACTTGCCGGCGCCTGCTTTGCCACAGAAAAAATGAAGGGTCGTCATTGCAGTTTGCTCCGCACGAAAAGCATGGCGAGGGTGAGTGTGACGGCGGCGATGCAGGCCATGGGCCAAGCGTTGGCCAGCAGATCGGCCACGGGCATGCTCTTGAGGAAGCTGCCGCGCAGAATGATCAACAGGTGCTTCAGCGGCAGTGCTTCGGCCATCCAGCGCAGTACCTGCGGCATGTTCTCGACCGGCGTCGCGAAGCCGGACATCAGCACCGCCGGCACGCCCACCGCAAATGTGCCCAGGATGGCCTGCTGTTGAGTCGAGCAGACCGACGAGATCATCAGCCCGGTGCCGACCATGGACAGGATGAACAGCAGCAGACAGGCGAACATCAAAAGGATCGATCCGGTGAACGGGATGCGAAAACCCCAGACCGCCGCCGCCACCATCGCGAGGGACAGACCGGTGCCCACCAGGAAGGCGGGCACCATCTTGGCAATGACGATCTCCGCGGGCGTGCAAGGCGACACCAGCAACTGGTCGAAGGTACCGAGCTCGCGTTCCCGCGCAATCGACAGCGCGGTGATCAGCAGCGTGATGAAGGTGACCAGGATGCCGACCAGGCTGGGCACGATGAACCAGCGGTAGACCAGGTTGGGATTGAACCCATGCCGCAATGCGACCGGCTCTACCGGCGCCAGCCCGGCCAGGGTTGCGCCGCTGCGTGTTGCGATGGCCTGCAGATAGCCCAGCGCCACCTGCGTCGCATTGGCCCGGCGACCGTCCAGCAGCACCTGGGCCGTGGCGATGTGCCCGGCGGCCTGTTCGCGCGAGAAGCCTTCAGGAATGACGAGCGCGGCGACAACCTGCTGGCGGTCCAGCAGCGCCGCGATCTGTGCTTCGCTCTGTGCGGCGTGGATGCTGCGCACCAGCTGCGAGGCGGCCAGCTGCTGCACCAGCTCCTGCCCGGCGCGCCCGCCGTCACGGTTATAGACGGCGATGTCGATCTGCTTGACCTCCAGTGTCGCTGCGAAGGCGAAGACCAAGAGCTGCATCAGCGGCGGGACGATCAGCACCATGCGGCTTTTCGGGTCTCGCAGCACGCACAGCAGCTCCTTGATGATCTGGGCGCGCATCCGGGCCAGAACGGCGCCGACATGACCTTGATGGGTAGACATCACGACACCTCCAGGCTCTTGCGCGTCTTGGCGCGAGCGACGGCGAAGAAGAACAATCCAATCGCGGCCATGGCCGCCAGTTGGCGCAGCAGCAAAGGCCAGACATCACCGGCCAGGAAGAGGGTCTGCAGGGCCGCGTTGAAGTAGCGGGCCGGCACCAGTCGTGTGAGCCATTGGATGGGCTCGGGCATGGAGGAGATCTCGAACAAAAAACCTGACAGCAGCAGCGCCGGCAGGAAGCCGGTGAGCAGGGCCACCTGCGCCGCGACGAACTGGTTCTTGGTCACGGCCGAGATCAGCAAGCCCTGGCCCAGGGCAGGAACCAGGAAGACAGCAGAGGTCAGCATCAGGGCGGCCCACGAGCCGCGCAGTGGCACACCGAACAGGGTCACGCTCAGCCCGGCGCCGATCAGCGTCGCCAGCAGGCCCAGGCCGAAGTAGGGCAGCAGCTTGCCGACCAGGATCTCGACGACACTGGCCGGCGTCGACAGCAGGCCCTCCATCGTGCCGCGCTCCCACTCGCGCGCCACGACCAGCGCGGTCAGCAGCGTTCCGATCATCGTCATCACGATGGCGAGGGCGCCGGGCACCAGGGCGCGGCGGCTCTCCAGCTCGGCGTTGAACCAGAAGCGTGGCACCAAGCGGATGTCGCCGGGCGCCGCTAGCCCTCGTTCGACCAGCCAGTTGCTGACCACGCCCTGCGCGTAGTTGCCGACAAAGGCCGCCGTGTTGGGCTGCGACCCGTCGGTCATGACCTCGACCAGCGGCTCACGGCCCGCCTGCAACAGTCGGCGATCCAGGTTGGCCGGAATCACGACGTAGCCGCGGATGCGCCCACTGACCAGCGCGGCCTGCAGTTCCCGGCTGTCGCGCGCCGGCACGACACTGAAGAACCGGCTGCCCGAAAATGCCGTGGCCAGCTCCTGCGCGGCCCGTGAGTCGCTCTCCAGCGCGATGCCCACGGGGATCCGGCGAATGTCCAGCGACACCGCATACGCGAACAGGAAGAGCAGCACCACGGGCAGGACGAAGGCGACGAGCAGCGTGGAAGGGTCACGCAGGACCTGCAGGCCTTCCTTGACGACCAGGGCGTAGAGGCGGGTGGGGTTCATGCGCTGGCCTTTCGGTCTTGTCCATCGAAGCGGTTGATCAGGTCGATGAAGGCCTCTTCCATGGTCGGCTGGTGCGCGTCATCCTTCGCAACGCGGCGCTTGAGCGCATCGGGCGTGTCCAGCGCGATCAGCTGCGAGCGGTACATCAGCGCGACGCGGTCGCAGTACTCGGCCTCGTCCATGAAGTGGGTGGTGACCATGACGGTGACGCCCTTGCGCACCAGGCCGTTGATGTGCGTCCAGAACTCGCGCCGCGTGATCGGGTCGACGCCAGAGGTCGGCTCGTCGAGGAACAGCACGGGCGGGCGGTGCATCAGCGCACAGGCCAGCGCCAGGCGCTGCTTGTGGCCGAGCGACAGCGAATCGGGCGCGGCGTCAAGAAAGCGCTGCAGCTCGAACGCCTCGACCATCTCGTCGATGCGCTCGCGCCTGAGCGATCCCGTCAGCCCGTAGACGCCCGCCGAGAACTCCAGGTTCTGGCGCACGGACAGCAGGCCGTAGAGCGAGAACTTCTGTGCCATGTAGCCGAGGCGGTTCTTGGCGGCGCTGGCCGCCTGCGCCAGGTCGAGACCGACAACGCGGGCGCTGCCGCTGCTGGGCTTGAGCAGGCCACACAGCATCTTGAACGTCGTGGACTTGCCGGCCCCGTTGGGACCCAGCAGCCCGAAGATCTCGCCCTGCCGGACTTCGAAGCTGACTCGATCCGTCGCGGTGAACTCGCCAAAGCGCCGGGTCAGGTCCTGGCAGGCGACGACGACTGGGCTGTCGAGCTGCACAGCCTCCATGCGTTCGGCAATGGCCGAGCGCCCGCCCGGGCCTCCGCCGAGCAGATCGACGAAGGCATCCTCGAAGCGCGGCGCGACCTGGCGCAGATGGGCGCCCTGCATCACTTCGGCATCTTGCAAGCCCTTCTGTGCCGCACCTTCCCGCAGCACCAGGCGCAGGGCCTGGCCGTGGATCACGCCGTCGCTGACTTCGGGCCGGGCCAGCAGATCGGCCAGCAGCTGGCGCCGGTCGCGACCCGCGGGCGGGTCAACCAGCACGCTGCGGTTGGCCAGTGTTGCGGTCAGCGCAGCGGGCGGCCCGTCGAATGCCAGACGGCCGCCGTCGAGCAGCAGCACCTGCTCGCACTGCTCGGCTTCGTCCAGGTAGGCGGTGGACCAGACGACGGCCATGCCTTCGCCGGTGAGCGCATCCACCATGCGCCAAAGGTCCTGCCGGCTCACCGGGTCCACGCCAACGCCCGGCTCGTCCAGCAGCAGCACCTGGGGCCGCGCCATCAGCGCACAGGCCAAGCCCAGCTTCTGCTTCATGCCACCGGACAACTTGCCGGCCAGACGCGCAGTGAACGGCCCGAGCCGCGTGAACGCCAGCAGCTGCTCGAACACCTGCGGCATCTGTGCGGGCGGGAGCGAACGCAGCCGGGCGTACAGGCGCAGGTTCTCCATCACGGACAAATCTTCGTAGAGCCCGAAGCGCTGCGGCATGTAGCCGGTGAGCAGCGGGATCTCGGCAGTGTCGCGCCGCGTGTCGCGGCCCATCACGGTGATGCGGCCTTCGTCGGGCTGCAGCAGCCCGGCCATCAAACGCATCAGCGTGGTCTTGCCTGCGCCGTCCGGCCCGACCAGCCCGGTCAGGCGGCCGGGGCGAATGGCCGCGCTCAGCCCCTGCAGCGCGGCCGTATCGCCGAAGCGCTTGACCACACCGTCAATCACCACACTCGGGGCGTCGTGCATGGCCATGCCTCTCAAAGCGCGGAGGGAGTGCCGAGTTCGACGGTGACCGGCATGCCCTGGCGCAGGACCTGGGCGGCACCCGGAACGGCAATGCGCAGCCGGTAGACCAGCTCAGTGCGCAACTCGGCGGTCTCGACCGACTTCGGCGTGAACTCGGCCTTGGGCGAGATGAAGCCCACCGTGCCCTGGAAGCGCTTCTGGCTGCCGTCAACGCTGACGACCACGGCGCTGCCGGGTTGGAACTGGGTCAACTGCGTCTGGCTGACATACGCGCGCACATAGACCGGGTCCTGCAGCGACAGCGTGTAGACGGTGGCGCCGGCGGTCACCATGCTGCCGGCCTCGCGCACCCGCGCCGAGATCACGCCGTCAGACGGCGCGAGCAGCCGAGCGTCGGCGAAGGCCGTCTCGGCCTGCGCAAGTTGGGCCTCCGCGGACGCCAGCTTTGCCTCTGCCGCCTGGATGTCCTCGCGGCGCGAGCCTTCGCGCCGAAGGGACAAGACCTGCCGGGCCGCCACCAGTGCCGCGAGGCTCTGGTCACGGGCGCTCTGGGCGGCTTCGACGGCGCGTTCGGTCGTGGCGCCCTGCGCCTGCAGCACCGATTGCCGCTGCCGTTCGCGGTCGGCCTGGGACGCCAGGGCTTCTGCCTGGTAGACGGCCTGCTGCGCCTGCGCGACTTCCTGCCAGCGGCTGCCTTGGCGCAGCTTGGCGAGCTCGGCCAGCGCCTGGGCCCGGTGGGCCTGCGCGGCCTTCAGGCCATCGCGATAGGGCTGGGCGTCGAGTTCGGCGACCTGCTCGCCTTGCCGCACGCTGCGGCCCTCGTCGACGGCCAGTCGCGCAATCCGGCCGCCCTGGCGGAAGGCCAGCTCCACCTCCCGGATGTCCACGTTGCCGTACAGCCGCGTCGGTGCAGTCTCGGCGGGGCGGTGATGCCGCCAGGCGTAGCCTGCGGCGGCGGTCAGGACCAGGACAACAGCGACTGGGCGAGCGATTTTCCGGTTCATGAGGAGTCCCTAAAGGTCTGCGATGGCAAGGGGGGATGACTGAAAGCGTGGAGCAATTGCAGTCGCCGCCTGCAACCGGCCGGTTTCAGGCCGGCGTTCCCAGGTTTCCGATGAAACGCAAGGCGCGGCGCCGGGCGCCTGCAGGGAAAGGGCGCGTCCGTTGCAGTTGAAATGTGGGCGCGCGCGAGGCGGGGCGGGCGGCGCGGATACTGGTTGCCCGACGTGCCTGGCCCCCCGGCACGGCCCGGTTGCAACTGAAATTGAAGGCGGCAGGTTGGCAACGGCTTTGCCAAACTGCGCTGYCAGACTGACATTCCCTCTCCATCTCCGCGGTACCGTGTCATTCACCCAAACCCAAGCTCGCTCTCCCACCCGGCCTTTCGGCGAGGGCAAGGTCCGCTTCGTCGACGTCGGGCGCGACACGGCCGAACTGCTCACCCTTTGGCTCTCGCAGGTGGGGCTGGAGGTTCTGGCGTCCGCCAGCGAAGCACCGCCGGACCTGCTGTTCGCCGAGTGCGCCTTCCCGCGTCGCGATGAGCGTCAGTGGTTGGACCGCATCTCCGTGCGCTGGCCGGGTGCGCCCGTGATCCTGCTGTCGCCGACGCTGTTCCCCACCGTGCCGGCGCGAGGTGCCGTCGCCAATGAGCTGGGCGTCGCAGCCGTCCTAGCCACGCCGCTGACCGAGGAGGTGCTGATGCGAACGGTCATGGAGGTCCTTGGCACATGAGCAAGATCGCACGTCGGCTGTTCCAGCCTTCCGTGCGTCGGCTGGCCTGGAGCGGCGGCCTCGTGATCGCCGCGCTGGCCTTGCAAGCTGGCTATGAGATCTGGCAGGGCTATCACGCGGCTCTGCGCAGCACTGAACAGGAGCTCTCGGCCCAGGCGCGAGTCATTGCCGAGCAGACCGCGCGCAGCGTGCAGGCCATCGAGGTGGTGCTGCGCGATCTCGCCGAGCGTGTCCGTGAACAGCCGGCCCTGATGCAGGACGAAGACGTGTTGCCAGCGCTGCTGCGCAAGCGCATGGACGGTCTGGTGCAGTCGGAAGGGCTCGTCCTGGTGGATTCGACAGGCGGCGTCAAGTTGGCCTCGCACATGCCGCCCAGCGTGACGCGCAGCATGAACGTGTCCGCGCAGACACCTTTCTCGCTGCTGCGCGTGCGCCCCGGCAGCGAGTTGCTGATCGATCAGGTGCGACCCTTACCCGGCACCGGCCGGTGGGTGTTCCCGATCGGCCTGCGGCTGGAAGACGCCGCAGGAAACTTTCTTGGCGTCGTCGGCGCGCCCGCGCGGGTCGACTACTTCCAGAACTTCTACCGTGACGGCTACGGCGCCCAGGGAACCCGCGTGGCGTTGATCCACCGCAACGGTTGGCTGCTGGCCCGCCAACCCGCCGTGCCGGAGAGCCTGGGCAAGCGGATCGACGTGGTGGACCGGCTGCTGCCACCGGGCTCAAAGGTCGATGCCGCATTCACTCGATTGCCCAGCCCAGTCGACGGGGCAGACCACTTCGCCGCCGTTCGTGCCGTGCCGGGCTACCCGTTGATCGTGGCCGTCTCCAAGGACTACGACGTGGCGATGACGCCCTGGATCGAAGGTGCGAAGGCGACCGCCCTGCGAACGCTGGTGCTGTGCCTGTTCGCCGCAGGCCTCCTGTGGGCGGGGCTTCGGCAACTGGCGCGGGCCCAGCGGGCCCAGCGCGAGTTGCAGGTCTCGCAGCAGCGCTATTCGCTGGCCGCCGCGGGGTCCGACATGGGCCTGTGGGACTGGGACATCCCCAACGGCACGGCCTTTGTCTCGACCCGCGCCCGCGAGCTGCTGGGGCTGCCCCTTCAGCCTGAGCTTCAGTCCATCGGCGAGCTGCGCCGCGCGTTGGCGGTCCACGCCGCAGATCAGCCTCGATTCAGGCAAAGGCTGGCGGACCATCTGCATGGCACCAGCCCCTATTTCGAGCTCGAGTACCGCGTGTGCGGCGAAGGCGAAGGCTATCACTGGGTGCATGTGCGGGCGCTGTGCACGCGCAGCGCGGACGGCCGCCCGGCGCGCCTGGCGGGGTCGGTGATCGACGTGGACCAGCGCAAGCGCGCCCAGGAGGCATTGCAACGCAGCGAGGAGCACTACGCGTTGGCGATGGCCGGCTCCCGGGGCGGCCACTGGGTGTGGAACACCGCCTCGGACGAGATGTTCGTGTCGGACAAGTTCAGCGAGCTATTCGGCCTGCCCGCCGACCATCCCGTCAGCACGCGGGAGGCGTTCTTCAGGGCGGCCCGCCTTGCGCCCGAGGATCTCGAGCAAGTGCGCATGCGAAGTGCCGAGCTCATCAGTGGCAGCGTCGAGCGAGCGGACTACGAACTGCGCGTGGTGACGCCGCAGGGCGAGCGGTGGATCCAGATGCGCGCGCAGCGCTTCGAGGATGTCGGTGGCGAAGGTCTTCGCATTGCTGGCGTCACCGTCGACATCACGGAGCGCAAGCGGGCCGAGCTGGCGCGACAGCACCTGGAGGAGCAGCTGCGTCAGGCGCAGAAGATGGAGGCCATCGGCACCTTGGCGGGCGGCATTGCGCACGACTTCAACAACATCCTGGCCGGCATCCTGGGTTACGGGGAGATGGCGCAGAAGGAGGCCCAGCCAGGGGGCGCGCTGCGCCGCCACATCGACGCATCGCTGGCAGCCGCGCTGCGCGCCAAGTCACTGGTCGAGCGCATCCTGGCCTTCAGTCGCAGCGGCATGGGCCAGCGGGTGCCGGTACATGTCGAATCGGTCGTGCAGGAAGCGCTGGATGCGCTGCAGGCGACGCTGCCGGCCGGCGTGCAAGTGCACAGCCGGCTCGCCGCGGGCGACGCCGGCGTTTTGGGAGACCCGACACAGATCCACCAGGTGGTCATGAATCTGTGCCTCAACGCGGCCCAGGCGATGAAGTCGGCCGGGACGATCAATGTCGAGCTGGAACTGGTGACGATCGAGGAGGCCTGCGCCGTCAGCACGACGCGCCTGGAGCCCGGCAGGTATCTCAAGCTCTCGGTCGAGGACCGCGGTGCCGGCATGTCGCCCGAGCTGCTGTCGCGCATTTTCGACCCCTTCTTCACCACGAAAGAGGTGGGTGTGGGCACCGGCCTGGGCCTGTCCATGGTGCACGGGATCGTCAGCGATCTGGATGGCGGCATCGATGTGCGCAGTACCTTGGGCGAGGGCAGCTGCTTCACGGTCTACCTCCCGGTGCGGGGCGAGCGCGTGGTGCGCCCAACGCCGCGCGCGGTGGTTGTGGAGCTTGGGAAAGGCGAGTGCGTGATGGTGGTGGACGACGAGGAATCGCTCGTCGGCCTCGCGGAGGAGGCGCTCGCCGAGCTGGGCTACGAGCCGGTCGGCTTCATGTCGCCCGAGTCGGCACTGGAGGCGCTGCGACACAATCCTGGGCGCTTTGATCTGCTGCTCAGCGACGAGGCCATGCCCGGCATGACGGGCACCCAGTTGGTGGAACGGGTGCGGGAGCTTGCACCCGATCTGAAGGTCGTCATGATGAGCGGATTTGTGACGCCCGCGCTGCAGGTGAGGGCGCGAGAGCTGGGTATCGTTCAGGTGCTCAACAAGCCTCTGATGGCGGCCGAACTCGGCGCAGCGCTCGCCCAGGCCCTGCGAGCCCAGGGGCCCCATCTTGCCAATATCCCCAGGCGGGACGAGGAGTGATCGGATGTCTGATCCCAAGCCCCTGATTGCAGCTGTCGACGACGATCCCACGCTGCGCGATCTGCTGAGCGAATACCTTGGCGACAACGAGCTGAGAGTGCGCGCATTCGCCACCGGCGCCGAGCTGTTCAGCCTGATCGAAAGGGAGACGGTGGACCTGGTGGTTCTCGACGTGCGACTACCAGGCGAAGACGGCATGCAGATCGCGCGGCGCTTGCGCGAGTACTCGAGCACCATTCCCATCCTGATGTTGACGGGGCGCGCCGAGGAGGCTGATCGCGTGATGGGACTGGAACTTGGGGCCGACGACTACCTCACCAAGCCGTTCTCGACGCGTGAACTTCTGGCGCGCGTCCGTGCCCTGCTTCGCCGAGCGCAGGCCAGCGCCAGCGTGGCCGACCTGATGAACCGGGCGCGTGGATACCGATTCGGCGGGTGGGAGCTGAACGTCGGACTTCGGCGCCTGAAGGACCCGCAGGGTGGTTCGGTGGAACTGACCAACGGTGAATTCAGCCTGCTGGTAGCATTTCTCAGTGCACCTCGTCGCACGCTGAACCGGGATCAACTGCTGGATCTCTCACGCCTGCACAACGCCGAGGTCTATGGTCGATCCATCGACGTGCAGATCCTGCGCCTGCGTCGCAAGATCGAGCCGGACCCGAGCCATCCGACTTTCATCCTGACGCAGCGCGGGGAAGGCTATTTGTTCGATGCAGAGGTCGGTGTGATCCGCTGATGCGCTGCGTTTCAATCGCAACCCGAGGSCGGGAGCTCGAAACCTAGGCGCAATCCGCGACAGGCGAAATGTCACCTGAGCGCCCAGTCGATGGCGCGGTAAGAGGTGACGCGATTGAACAAGCTGAATCAACCGGTGGTCCGCATAGGTGCTAGAGCGCTGGCCGTTTGTGCGGCGCTCTCTGCCGCGGTGCTGGGTGGTGGCTGCGCGAGCGGCCCGCTCGCGCCAGACCGCGCGGCTGTGCACGCCGCGGCACCATCGTCCGCACTCTGGCCCATCGAGGCCTGGTGGAGCGAACTTGGCGACGCGCGACTGAGCCAGCGAATCGAGCGGGCGCTGCAGCGCAATGCCGACCTGGGCGTGGCAGCCGCGCGCATTCGTGAGGCACACGCGATCCTGCGAGAGGCCGGGGGCGCCCGCCTGCCCTCCGTGCTGCTGGCGGGCGGTGCCTCGCGTGCGCGCACCTCGACCGACACGGCGCCTGTGCAGGGCATCGGTGCGATGACGCAGTACAGCGTCGGTCTGGAAATGCGCTACGAGGTCGACCTGTGGGGCAGGGTCGACGCCGCCAACGAATCGGCCCGTGCGCGGCTCGGCGCGGAGCTGTGGGCGCGCAAGGCGCTCGCGTGGAGCGTGAGCACCCAGGTGGCGGAGTTGCATCTTGGACTGGCCGCGCTGGAGCGTCAGCGGCAGATCGCCGCGTCGGTGGTCGAAGGTCGCCAGCGCGCGCTGGAACTGCGCGGCGTCGAGCTGAATGCCGGTGCGGGTGCCGAGTTCGAGGTCAGACGCGTCGAGGTCGAACTCGCCGCCGCCGAAGCCACGCTCGCCCAGCTTCACCGCCAGCATCTGCAGCTGGGAACGGCGCTCACCCTGCTGGTCGGCGACGGCGAACTCTCGGCCTGCACGCCTGCACTGGACGGCTCGTCCGCCCTGGCGCCGCGTCTGCCCGCTGGGGAGCTCGGTGAGTTTCTGGCGCGGCGGCCGGATGTGATCCAGGAGGCTCATCTGCTGGCTGCCAGCACCGCCAACGTCAAGGAAAGCCAGGCTGCGCGCCTGCCGTCGCTGCAATTGAGCGGTCGCCTGGGTTCGGATGTGCGTGAACTGGGCCAGCTGTTCAGCGCGACGGGGATGGCATGGGCGCTCGCCGGCAGCCTCACGCAAAGCCTCTTCGATGGTGGACGTACGGCGGCTCGCGTAGAGCAGGCGGAGGCCCGCACACAGGCGCAGCGCGCCCGTCATGGACAAGCCGTATTGAAGGCCGCAGTCGAAGCTCGCGAAGCGATGCAGTCGCTCGAGATTCGCCAGCAGAGCCTGGATGCCAGCCGGCGTCGCGTCAATGCGCTGAACCGGTCTCTTGAACTGGCGCACGTGTCTCGCGCAGCAGGCGGACTCAGCCGGCTCGACGAACTGGATGCCGAGCGTCAGCTCTTTCAGGCCCAGCTCGACGAGGTGGAGGCACTGCGCCAGCAGCGCCTTGGCGAGTTGGCCGTCTACAAGGCACTGGCGGCCGGCCCTGGGGCCGGTGCCCCCGCGCCGGGGGCGGCCGACTTGGCGTCGCTGCCGGATCGAGTGTCGTTGCGCTGAGCCGGCTTTTAGGACCGGTCTATCGGCCCTAGCGACACCTCGCATAGCCAATCTGGCGCGAAGCGCTCAACACATTTGCCGGAGGACCTCATGGTCTCAAATCGAAATTGCTCGCCGATGCGAGCCGCCCAGCAGACGGCTCCATTGAAGATTGCCGAGATATGGTCGCCAATCATCGACGCCTTTTTCAGATGGGCGACGGCCCGCGCCAACGCGCAGCGCAACAGAAAAGACGTGCAGATCCTGTCGCAGCTTGACTGCCAGCAACTGAGAGATATCGGACTGACCCGCGGCCAGATCGAGTCGTTTGTCGCCGAAAGGTCATTGGAACGCACGTCGCCGGGGTCGGATTCTTGGAGCAGGTCATGAATGCCCTTCAGCGCTTCCTTTCGGTCGCCTGCCTGGCCTGCATCAGCGCCTGCAGCACGGTAATGGTCACCGCTCATGGAAACTTCCTGAGCGACTATTCGGGGCTGACGCCTGACCCCGACGGCGGCTCAACCCGTAGTCGGTCGGCCATCGCCATTGATCCAAGCCAGGTGTCCATCGGTGCGGTCGAGTGGCACATGGCCTCAAGCGGGGACGTCAGCGATGAAGAGCGTGGCCTGCTGCTGCGCCATCTGAACGAGGAACTCGCCACCCAGCTGCGCGAGCTGCCAAGCTCGCCCCTGGGGCGTCCTGCGATCCTGCGCGCCGCCATCACGCGAGTCGAGACGGTGTCGCCGGCGCTCAACGCCGTATCTGCACTGGTATTCATCGTTCCGCTGGATCGCGGCGGCGCCTCGGTGGAGATGGAGGCGATCGACGCGACTACGGGCGAGCAATTGGCGGCGCTGACTCTGGGGCACTTTGCTCCGTTGTCAGAGTTCAAGTCGCGCTTCAGCAAACTCGCTCCTGCTCAGCTCGCACTGAGCAAAGCGACGAGCGAGTTCGGCGCGCTGCTGCGGACACCGACCCGTCAGTGAAAGAGGAATGCCGAGCGTCGACACATGCACCTGGYCACGCCCTTCACATTTGTGCGTTTGTGCCCGCGTTCTGCCTGCTACTGGCCATGGCTTAGCGATGGTCGGATTGGTCGACGCATGAAGTACTCATGGCGGTCTTCTCCTTCTACGACAAAGCCGAGGCGTTCGTAAAGGGATCCGTACTCGGCAACTGCATGCATTAGCCGCGCTGATTTGTCGGTTCATACAGGCAACTGCTGGCTCCGTTGCCAGTATTTGTCATGCCATCCTGAACTCGTCACTTCAGAGGTGACGTTTTTTGTCAGCGCGGCCTAGGCGTCGGCCGATGACCATGAACTATTCGAATCCATGCATCACGTTGGCGAATTCGGATGGCCCGACGCTCGATGGCTATTGATTTGCTCAAAAAATCGGCAAGTCGGCTCATGCCGTCCGGCATGCCAATTGCGCTGTACCAGGCTCCTTTCCACTGGAGTTTGAGACATGCGATATCGAAAACAAGACCGACTCGGCCAGCTGGGCTCAGCACTGCTCAAGGGCATGGCAGCCGCGTTCGGTCTGAGTTCGTTGGCGATGGCACAGAGCATCGTGGTGTACAGCAGCGGCAATGTGTCGGTAGGTCAGACCCGCCAGTTCAGTGCGTATGTACCAATCACGCCCGCGACGATCAACTGGAGCGTGAACGGTGTGCCGGGTGGCAACGCGCAGGTCGGGACGATCTCAGCGGGGGGGCTCTACACGGCACCAAAGGCAGTGCCGACGCTGAACGCGATCGAGGTGAAAGCCACCAGCACCGCCAAGCCCGACGTTTCCGGAAAGGCAGTGGCGACGGTCACGCAGACGCAGCCACGGCTTTGGTCGGTGACACCGACGAAAGCACCGGTCGGCGTGGTCACCCTGACGTTGAACGGCGATGCCTTCAGCGAGAACGCCGCCGTCTGGGTGGGCAGCCAACGCGCTACTGTGGTTCGAATATCCGCCACGAAGCTCCTGGCCACCGTGACGCTGACCGCTTCCATGTCGGGCAGCGAGCAGGCCGTACAGGTCGAGGCGACCGGAGCTGGCGCGGCCAAGAGCGAGGCCTTGAGCATCCGTGTGGCAGCGGCGGGCAGCCCTGCGCCCGCGCCCACTCCAACGCCGAGTCCGTCGCCTGCGCCGGCACCGACGCCTGCTCCCTCTCCTACCCCCGCACCTAGCCCAGCGCCGGCGCCGACCCCAGTGCCATCGCCAGCGCCGACGCCCAGTCAGGCTATCGCCTACGTTCAGATTGCGACTCAGCCAGTTCCTGTCACGACGACGGCAGGGACCACGGCGACCTTCTCGGTCAAAGCGCTGGGTCCGACTCTGGCGTATCAATGGCGGCGCAATGGCACGCCGATTCCCGGCGCAGCCAGCGCGCAGTTGCAAGTGAGCACGACCAGCAGCGATGACCGTGCCCAGTTCGATGTCCTCGTGTCCGATGGCATCACGCGTGTACTGAGCAACACCGCCGAGCTGCGGGTCAACGCAGCATCGAACAGCACCCCCGTCAGCGGCCATCCGCGCCTGTGGCTACGCCAGGACGATCTGGCCCGGCTGCGCAGCTGGGCGACGGCGTCCAACCCCATGTTCGGCACGGCGAACTCCGGCGGCCTGATGCAACTGGCCACTACTGCCGCGAACCGGGTGGAGAACGGCACGGTGCCCGGGCAGGACAACGGTGGGTCGACCTACACACCTTATGCCACGGAGTCCTATGCGGCACTGCTGGCGTTCATGAGTCTGGTGGATACCGACCCCACCCGCAATGCGCGCTGGGTGCAGACTGCCCGGCGCGCGCTCTTCTCCGTCATCGACGAAGCCGACAAGGGTGTCGGCAGCGGCAAGTTCCGCAGCGACAGCTTCGCATCCTCGGACCGCGGCCGTTGGAGCGGTGAGGCGTTCCCACTGGCAGTGGATTGGCTTTACCCGACGCTGAGCGCTGCCGAGAAGCAGAAGGTCCGTCGCGTCTTCCTGCGCTGGTGTGCTGAGGATCGCGATGGCTACCCGTCTGCCACCTACTTCCACACCAACCCTGGCAGCCTGCCCGCGGGCGCCGCACGCCGCAACAACCCGGCCCTGCTGGACCTGGGCGACCCGCGCCGCCAGGCGTTGCGCTATTCGATGAACAACTACTTCATGGCCCACGGCCGGAACATGTTCATGATGGCCAATGTCATCGATGCGGCGGACGACCGCGCCGACCCGGCCGTTGCGGGCGATAGCAACGGTGCTCTGCGCGACTACATGCATGAAGCCATGGGCACCTACCTCTACATGAGCGACGCGGCCTACCGTGGCGATGGCTCAGGCGGCATCAGCCCAGAGGGCATGGAGTACGGCGAGTCCATCGGCTTCTACTACGGACTGATGCTGGCCATCCATACCTCGGGCATGGACAACACCCAGCTCTACGGCGAGAAGGTGCAATTGCGCAACCACCCGCTGTYCAGCCGCGTGCTGCCCAGCTTCTTTCACAGCCTGACGACGCAAAAGGTCAAGACGCCTTACGGTGACGCCTATCAACCCTCATGGTTTGGCGACGCCGAGCAGCTCTATCTTCAGGACCCGATGCGTGTGATGGGCCCGCTGGCCCTGGCGGCACGCTATCTCGGCAACAGCGCCGAGCTCAACGGTGCGAAGTGGCTGCAGTACACCGCGCCACCCAGCCATCCGACGCGCCTGGTTGCCAGCGCCAACAACGACGACAACATCGTTCGATCGATCTTCTACTTCCTCACCTTTGATCCTGCCCAGGCCGTGCCATCCGACCCGCGTTCCAACCTCCCTCTGGCTCAAATGAACAGTGGGGTTGGGCGCTTCCAAGGTCGCACCAGCTGGAACGATGCGGCCGAAGTTCGCATGCTCGACTTCAAGCTTGGCTACAACACCATCGACCACCAGCATGGCGATGGCAATGGCTTTGACTTCTGGCGAAAGGGTGAGTGGATCACGAAGGAGTTGTCGGCCTACGGATCGGGCGCTGCGCTGTCGGAGTTCAAGAACACGCTGGTGATCCAGAACAATCCTGCGGCTGCAGTGGGCAGTTACCACGCGCCCTTTATGGCCCGTGGCAGCCAGTTCATCCTCGGCATGCACGATGGCGACCCGCGCATCCTCAGCGCGGGCTCGGGGGATGGCTTCATGGCCGTCAACGGGGATTCGACCAATCTCTACAACGCTCGCAGTGGCAATGCCAAGGAGGTGACGCACGCCAGCCGCAGCATGCTCTGGATTCAGCCGGATGCCCTTGTCGTGTTCGACCGGGCCCGCACCAGCACCGACAACCGCTTCAAGCGTTTCATGATGATGCTGCCCAGCGGCAATGCGGCGCCGCAGGTGATGGGCGACCGGGTCTACGCCAGCACGCCGGGTGGGCAGCGACTGGAGGTTCGCACGCTGCTGCCGCAGAGCCAGACGACGCGCGTCTCCGTCGAGGGCCCGGTACTGCCCCTATCTGACCAGATGTGGAAGGCCAGCCTCGACCCGATGTCGGCCGACAAGACCAGTTGGACGGGCGGCTACCGCCTGCGGGTGGAGGACACCGTTAACCCGCGCAACCAACTCTTCCTGCATGTTCTGCAGGCCTTTGACGCCAACGCCACAGCCGCACCGACGGTGCGCTTGCAAAGCCAGGCGGGCACCGACCTGACAGGGGTGGTGGTCGGCACGACGGCCGTGCTCTTCACGAACGACCTTGGCGTGCCACC
>NZ_JBFULE010000053.1:0-17439 GCF_056400485.1 Roseateles sp. P5_B10 | reverse complement strand
GTCTACGCCGAGGCCTGGCAGTCCTACAGCGCCGGCACCATCCAGTTCGACGAGGCCTTGAAGCGCGCCGAGGTGCCGATGCGCGGCTTCATGCTCAAGCAGACGCGCCAGGCCGACGTGGCCCTGTTCTCGCGCCTGGCCAAGCTGGATGCCAGCGTCAAGGCCGAGGACGTGCCCTTCAAGGTGCTGGTGCCGGCCTTCGTGACCAGCGAGCTGAAGAGCGCCTTCCAGATCGCCTTCCTGATCTTCATCCCCTTCCTCGTCATCGACATGATCGTGGCGAGCGTACTGATGAGCCTGGGCATGATGATGCTGTCGCCCGTGCTCGTCGCCCTGCCCTTCAAGCTGATGCTGTTCGTCTTGGCGGACGGCTGGAATTTGCTTCTCGGTTCTCTTGCCGCTTCCTTTGTGACCTGACCATGGATGCTCAACAAGTCTTCACCTTTGGCCAGCAGGGCCTCTACATGATGATGCTGGTCGCCGCACCGGTGCTCATCGTCGTGCTGCTCGTCGGCGTCGTCGTCAGCGTGATCCAGGCAGCCACGCAGATCAACGAGGCGACGCTGTCCTTCGTGCCCAAGGTCATCGCCACGGTGCTGACGCTGGCCGTTGCGGGGCCGTGGATGATGACGACGCTCGTCGAGTACATCCAAAGGACGTTGATGACGATTCCGAATGTGGTGGGATAGCTGACGCCATGAGCTGGTGCCCAAGCGACAGGCCCTGAACGGAGCAACAACAACCCAATGTTCTCCGTCACCGAAGCTCAACTCCTCGCCTGGCTGARCCCGCTGCTCTGGCCCTTCATCCGCACACTGGCCCTGTTCGCCGGCATGCCCACCTTCAGCCAGCGCAATGTGCCGCTGCGCCTGCGCGTGGGCCTGGCCCTCTTCATCTCGGTCGCCTCCCAGCCCTCACTGCCGGCGATGCCGGTCACGCCGCTGGACTCGCTGCCCGCGCTGACGCTGCTGGTCGCCCAGCAGCTGCTGATCGGCCTGTCCATGGGCTTTGCGGTGCGCATCGTCTTCGCGGCGCTGGAGTTCGCCGGCGAAATCATCGGCCTGCAAATGGGCCTGAACTTCGCCGGCTTCTTCGACCCCAGCACCGGCGCTCAGGGCACCGCCAGCGCACGCTTCTTCGGCAGCATGGTGGCCTTCCTGTTCATCGCCATCAACGGCCATCTGCTGCTGATCAACGCACTGATCCAGAGCTTCCACGCCTTCCCGGTAGGAGGCGAGCCCTTCGCCTTCCTGCGCGTGGCCACGCCCCAGCAATGGGGGGCGGAGATCTTCAGCATCGGCCTGTGGATCGCGCTGCCGCTGATCACGATGCTGATGTTCGTCAACCTCGTGCTCGGCGTGATCTCGCGCGTAGCGCCTCAGATCGGTGTCTTCTCGGTCGGCTTCCCGCTGACCGTCAGCATCGGCCTGATCGGCATGGTGGCCACCCTGCCGCTGATGCAGACGCCGTTCATGGTGGCGCTGGAGCGTCTGCTGTCAGCATTCAGTTAGGCCTCGCGCAACGCCGTCGTCACAGGCAGCGAAGCCGCCCGCACCGCAGGGAACAGGCCACCCACGAAGCCGATGGCCAAGGCCCACTTGATGCCCTCCCACAGCAGTCCCGGCGACACGGCCAGGTTGAAGCTGAGCTTGCCGACCGAGCCGGCCGCCATCGTGGAGGCCTCGTAGCCGTTGAAGATCAGCCAGGCGATGCCGCCGCCGATGAGGCCGCCGATCAAGGCCAGCAACGTTGTCTCCAGCATCACGGCGACAACGACCGGCAAGCCGCGAAAGCCGATGGCCCGCAGCGTGGCGATCTCGCGGGCCCGTGCGGCCACGGCGGCGAACATGGTGTTCAGCGCGCCGAACACCGCGCCCACGGCCATGATGGAGCCAACCACGATGCCGATGATGCGCAGGATCTTGGTCATCTGCTCGCTCTGCTTGGCGAAGAACTCCACCGTCGTGGTGGCCTTGACCTTGAGCTGCGGGTTGTTCTCCAGCGATTCGCTGAAGGCCTTGATCGCCGCCGGGCTGTCCAGTTTCACCGTGGYCGAGTTGGCACCRTTGCCACGGCGGTAGGCGTCGTTGACCATCGTGGCGTCGCCCCACAGTTCGGACTCCATCGCGTCGCCTGAGGCGAAGATGCCGACGACGGTCCAGGGCTGGTTGCCGAGCTTCAACGTGGCGCCCACCGTGAGCCCGTCGAACTGCCGCACTGCGCCCTTACCGACGACCAGTTCCCGCAGGCCCGGCTGGAAAACCTTGCCCTCGACGATCTTGACATTGGGCCGCACGGTAAAGGCGGCCTCGCTGATGCCGCGCACCTGGGCGCTGCCCTGGTCGCCGGCCTTGCCGCCCTTGACCGGCAGGTTGGCCGCCACCACGGTTTCGGCCGAGAGGATGGGCTCGCCCTTGGCGTTGCGGGACACCCCAGGCGCCTGCCCGATCTGCACGACGTCCTCCCGCGTCAGCGACGACGACACCTCGTTGGCGGATGCGCCGCGCATGACGATGGCGGTGTCCAGGCTGCCCGAGTTGCGCAGGGTCTGCGCATAGCCCTCGGCCATGGCCAGCAGCGACACGAGCACACCCACCACGCCGGCAATGCCGACGACGATGACGGCCGAGGAGCCCAGCCGCTGCGTCAGTGTGCTGATACCCACCGAAGTGACCGAGAGCGCCTGCGCGCCGCTGCGAAAGAGCAGCATCCACAGCGCCAGCAGCGCGGCCAGCGCGAGGGCGCCATACCAAGGCATGAGGATCCACGCGGCCAGCATCAGGACGGTGAGGAGGATGAGGCCGAAGTTCTTCAGGAATTTCATGCTCATGCCCTCCCGGCCAGTGCATCGGTGATGTTGATACGCATGGCGCGCAACGCCGGCAACGCGCCGACGGCCAAGCCGAACAGCAGGGCCAGGCCGACGCCGATCATCCAGCTGTCCACCCCGGCCGCGGGCAGGTTGAGTGCGCCGCCGCTGCCTTGGCTGACGATGGGGCCGATGACGCTGGCCAGCCCCAGGCCGGCCGTGCCGCCGATCAGCAGCAGCAGCACCGACTCAGCCAGCACCATCGAAAGCACGCTCTCACCCGAGAAGCCCAGGGTCTTCAGCACCGCGATCTCGCCGGTGCGTTCACGCACGGCCTGCATCATGGTGTTGCCGGCCAGCAGCAGCAGCGTGAAGAACACCGCACCCATGATGGAGGTGACGATGAGGTTGATGTCGGCCACCTGCTTCATCCAGCTGGACATGGCGGCTGCCTCGGTCTGGGTGCGCGTCTCGTGGTCGGAGTTGGCCGAGATCTCGTCGATGGCCTTGAGCACGCGGTCGGCCTGGTTCACATCCTTGACTCGCGTCACGTACCAGCCCACCTGGCCCTGGTTCCAGGGCGTGGTGTCGTCGAAGTATTTCCAGTTCAGCAGGAACATCTGGTCCCACCAGCCGGCCGCCTTCCTGTCCGCCACATGGATGATGCCGACGATCTGGAAGGGCCAGTTCTGGCTGCCGTTGCGGTCCGGGAAGATGGTGGACTGCATGGGCACCTGGTCGCCGACCTTCCAGCCAAATTTGCGCGCCAGGCCTTCGCCAACCAGGGCGCCATTCTTGGTCTCGGCAAACGCCTTGCGGTGCTCGGCCGAGACTTCCATCTCGGGGTAGATGTCGAGGTAGTTGGGTGCGACGGCAAAACTGAAGACCGCGTTCTCGGGCTTCTGGTAGGCGCCGCCGAACCAGTTGGCGAAGGCCACATCCTTGACGCCGTCGATCTGCGAGATGCGTGCGCCCAGCGACATCGGCAGCAACTGGATGAAGCTGAGCTTGGAGCCCGTCTGCAACCGTTGGGCGCCGTTGGCACTCTTGCCGGCCTGGTCGAAGCCGACGCGCACCGCGTCCAGCAGGCCGAACAGCAGGAAGGCCGTGATGATGGACACCAGGGTCAGGAAGGTCCGGCCCTTGCGCCGGAACAGCGCCGCCCAGATGAGATGAAGGTATTTCATGCCAGCCTCCGCAGAGCCGTCTCAAAGAGGCTGGACGCCCCCTCGGGGGGCAGCGAACAAAGTGAGCGTGGGGGCATCATCTGCTCCTTCAAGCGGTGGCTTCGGTTACCAGCGTGCCCTTGTCCAGATGCAGCGTGYGGCTCGCTCGGGCGGCGGCGCGAGGGTCGTGGGTGACCATGACGATGGTCTTGCCATGATCGCGGTTGAGGGCCTGCAGCAGTGTCAGCACATCCTCGGCGGATTGCCGGTCCAGGTCGCCGGTGGGTTCGTCGCAGACCAGCAGCGTTGGGTCCGACACGATGGCCCGCGCGATGGACACGCGCTGCTGCTGGCCGCCCGACAGTTCGGTCGGCTTGTGCGAGGCGCGGTCGGCCAGGCCGACGAGCTGCAGCGCAATCGCCGCGCGCTTCTTGCGCTCGCCCGCTGACAGCTTGGTCAGCAGCAGTGGCAGCTCGACGTTCTTCTGCGCCGACAGCGTGGGCATCAGGTTGTAGAACTGGAACACGAAGCCGACGCGCGAGGCGCGCCACTTGGCCAGCGCCGCGCCGGACAGCTTGTCGATACGTTCACCGCCAACGCTGATGGCGCCGCCGCTGGGAGCGTCCAGGCCGCCAATGAGGTTGAGCAGCGTGGTCTTGCCGGAGCCCGAGGGGCCCATCAAAGCAAGGAAGTCGCCCTGCTGCACATCCAGCTCGATGTGGTGGAGCACTTCCACCTTCTGCTTGCCACGGGTGTAGACCTTGGACAGGTCACGGATCTCGATCAGTGCGCTCATCTCTTCAGTCCTTCTTCACGATGTTGGAACCCTGCTTCAGTTCGGTGGGCGGCGACAGCACGACCGTTTCGCCCGCCTTCAATCCGCTGGTGACCAGCTTGAACTTGCCCGCGTCGGCGCCGAGCTTCACGGCGCGCTGCTCCGCGCGATCGTCATGGGCGACGAACACGGCGTCGCCGCCGTCGCGCTGCACCAGGGCCTCCGGCGGCAGCAGCACGCCGGGTACCGGTTTGGCTTCGGTCTTGGGCTTGGCCGCCAGGAAACTCACGCGCACGCCCATGTCGGGCACCAGACGTTCGTCCTTCTTTTCCAGTGCCACACGCACCTTGACCGTGGCCTTGCCACGATCGGCGCTCGGGATGACGGCAACGACATGGGCCGGGATCTTCCAGTCCGGGTAGGCGTCGAGAACGGCTTCGCAGGGCATGTCGGGCTTGACCTGGGCGATGTAGGCCTCGTTGACGTCGACGTTCACTTCCAGCGAGTCCATGTCGACGATGGTGCCCACGCCGGTACGGGTAAAACCCCCGCCGGCGGACAGCGGCGAGATGATCTCGCCCACCTGCGCCGCGCGGGCCGTGACGACGCCGTCAAACGGCGCCCGCACGGTGGCGTAGTCGAAGTTGACGCGCGCCTGCCGCGCCTGGGCCTGGGCGGCCTCGATCTGGCGCTGAGACGCTTCCATCTGCGCGGACACGGTCTTCACCGCCGTGGCCGCCTGCTCGCGCGACTGGCGCGTCGTCATGCCGCTGGCGTTCAGCTCGGCCTGGCGGCGCTCGTCGGCCTGGGCCTGGGCGAGCTGGGCGCGCACCTGGCCGAGATTGGCTTCGGCCGTGCGGATCTGCGCCTGGGCCGCGGCGAGGCCGGCCTTCAAGCCGGTGTCATCGAGCCGGGCCAGGACCTGCCCCTTCTTGACCTTGAAGCCCTCGTCGATGAGCACCTCAGTCAGCGTGCCGGTCATCTGGGCCGAGACGGTCGCCATGCGGCGCGCCGTCACATAACCCGTCGCCTGCAGGACCGCATCGGCGCTGGCGCCCTGACCGTTGGCGCGAACCGTGACCGTCTGCACCGGGATCGGCTTGTTCCCCGACAGCCACCACCAGGCCCAGGCGCCGCCCGCGGCCAGCAGCACGACGGCCACCACCAGGGCCCAGACCCACTTGGGCGGCCCGCCGTCGCCATGGTCCTCGCGATGCGCACCGTCGATGCGCAACTCTTTCAGCAATCCGGTATCGATGACATGCCCCCTGAACAGTTGGCTTGGGCGGACCCTCAGGCCCGCAGCAGCACCGGTCTTTCGACCACCCATTTGGAACCGGGGCGGATTGTGCAGTGGCTGCTGCCACAGCATGTCATCAATCGATGGACGGCGTCTGGCGGTGGCGAATCGACAGCCAGGGGCGATGAACGGCGGCCGTCAGGCTTGGCGCGCCGGCGTCATTCAGCTGGCGACGAGTCCGTTGCGGATGGCATAGACCGTCAACTCGGAGTTGTTGCTCAGGCCCAGTTTCTCCAGCATGCGGGCGCGGTAGACGCTGACGGTCTTGGGGCTGAGCATCAGCTCCTCGGCGATGTCGGACAGGCGCTTGCCCGAGGCGATCATGACCAGGGTCTGCAGCTCGCGGTCGGAGAGCTTGTGGTGGGCCTGCTCGGTGACGGGCGCGGTCAGGCTTTCGACCAGCATCTGCGCGATCTCGGGCGTTACATATTTTCGACCCTGGGCCACGGTGCGCACGGCCTGCACCAGCGTGGCGGGGTCGCCGCCCTTGTTGACATAGCCATAGGCGCCGGCCTTGAGCGCGCGGATGGCGTACTGGTCCTCGGGATACATGGACACGATCAGCGTGCGTACCGGGTTGCCCTCGTCCTTGAGCACATGCAGCACGTCCAGGCCGGAGCGGCCGGGCATGTTGATGTCCAGCACCAGCACGTCGCAGGGGTTGTCCTTGCCCAGGGTGTGCAGCAGGCCGCGCAGCTCGGTGTAGTCGCCGGCCTCGCCAATGACCTCGATGTCCTGGGCATCCGCCAACGTGTCACGGATGCCGCGGCGGATCAGGCCGTGGTCGTCGCAGAGGATGACCTTGATCACGCGCGTCCCCAGATGGATTGGCCGTCATCCTTGCCGAAGTCGGTCGAGTCGTCCAGTGCGTCGATGGCGTCCTGGGCCAGCGGCACGGTCAGGATCAGGCTGGTGCCGCCGCCCGGCGGGCTGGACAGGTCGACCCAGCCGCCCACCGTCGCGGCGCGCTCGTGCAGGCCACGGATGCCGAAGGACCGCTCCTTGGCGAGGTCGCCCCGCCCCATGCCGCGCCCGTTGTCGCGGATCTCCAGCGTCAGCACGCCGGAGTCCTGGCTGAGTTCGATGTCGACCCGGGTCGCCAGCGCATGCTTGGATACATTGGTCAGCGCCTCCTGCGCCGTGCGGTAAGCCACCAGCGGCACGCCGGAGGGCAGCGCCAGCCGCTCTTCGCCGATGCGCAGGCCAGCCTCGATGCCGGTGCGGCGTTCGAAACGGGCCGTCATCCACTGCAGGGCGGCAACCAGGCCCTGCTCCAGGATAGCCGGACGCAGGTTGTGCATGATGCGCTGGCTGGCCTCGATGGCGGCATTCACGGTCTMCAATGCCGCGGCAACGCGCTGGCGCACCTCAGGCTCCTGGGCATGGCGGTCGATCCAGGCGAGGTCGAACTTGACGGCGGTCAAGGACCCGCCGACGTCGTCATGGATCTCCCGCGCGATGGCGGCCCGCTCCAGTTCGACGCTGGTCTGCAGGTGGCCGGCCAGCTGGTGCAGGCGCTGCTTGGACTTGACCAGTTCGTGATCGGCGGCCACCCGGGCCTTTTCGTTCTCGGCGGCGTCGATGGCATGCAGCAGGGCGGGTGCCAGCCGGTTCAGGTTGTTCTTCAGCAGGTAGTCGGAGGCGCCATTGCGCATCGCGCCCACGGCGGTGTCCTCGCCGATCTCGCCGGAAACGAGGATGAAAGGCGTCAGCAGCTGGCGCGCCTTCACCGCCTCCAGCACATCCAGGCCCGAGTAGCCAGGCAGGTTGTAGTCCGAGATGATGGCGTCCCAGGGGCGCTCCAGCGCGGCCAGCACGGCGGGCAAGGCGTCCAGCCTCTGCATCTCGACCTTGAGCCCCGCACGGCCGAGCTGGGCAAGGATGAGTTGATGGTCGAGTTCGGAATCCTCGACATGCAGCACACGCAGGACCCGGGGCGCCTGCTCCACAGCAGAAATCGTCATGGGGGCGCAGTATGCCGCCGCTCGCGGCAGGTGGCCCGGCGCCACACTCGACGCGGGTCAGAGCGGTAATACGGCTCGTTCTCGTGACATCTCCAGGTCGACAGGGGCCGAAAAAGGAGTGAACATGCCATGATGCATTCGCCCTGAGGGTATCCACAGGGCTGGGACAAGAAGCAGCATCCCCTCGCGGAGACACGATGCAGACAGAACCTTCCACCGCCGCCGAATTCGATGGAGCCGTGGCCGCCATGCCGCTGCTGGCGGCCGCGGAACTGCAGGATCACCTGATGACGGTGACGAACGACCTTGAGCGCCTGCAGCGCCTTCTCGACGATGCCGGTGAAGCCCTGTCCACGCATTTCTACAGCGCGTCCGGCGAGGTCATGTCCCTGCTCARCAGCAGCGACGGCACGCCGGCCTCCGAAGGCCTCAAGCAGATCATGCAGGACATTGCTGGCGCCATCACAGCGCTGCAGTTCCAGGACATGGCAACCCAGCTCATCGCCCACACCAGCCAGCGCCTGCGCAACTGCGCCGACCAATTGGCCCGCGACGCCTTCGGTGCGGATGACGAGGACGGCGCGGCCGTCGTCGAGATCGCACCGCTGCGGCCCAACCCGGTCACGCAGGATGAGATGGACGCCGGCTCCATCGAACTTTTCTGAATCCCCCCAAGCTAAATTCAGCCCCCAGGCAACGTTCTCTCGGAGAAAACTCAAATGCACTCAATCCTCGCTGTCGACGATTCGGCCTCGATGCGCCAGATGGTGGCCTTCACGCTCAAGAACGCCGGCTTCAACGTGGTGGAAGCTGTGGATGGGCAGGACGCCTGGGAGAAATCGGGCCAGCGTGATTTCGACCTGGTGCTGACCGACCAGAACATGCCGCGCATGGATGGCATCAGCCTGACCAAGAAGCTGCGCGAGAACCCCAAGTTCAAGACCACGCCCATCCTGATCCTGACCACCGAGTCCAGCGATGCGATGAAGCAGGCGGGCCGGGCTGCCGGCGCCACCGGCTGGCTGGTCAAGCCCTTTGACCCGGCCAAGCTGATCGAAGTGATCGGCAAGGTCATTCGCTGAAGTTCGGTCCACCGGAGCAACAGCCATGGGCGACATGACCACAGAAGGCGCCAGCATCAGTGCTGGCATCGACCTCAGCCAGTTCTACCAGGTCTTCTTCGAGGAAGCCGGCGAGAACCTCGACAACATGGAGCGGCTGCTGCTCAATGTGAACGTCGAGGCGGCCGACGACGAGGAGTTGAACGCCATCTTCCGCTGCGCCCACTCCATCAAGGGTGGCGCGGCAACCTTCGGCTTCAGCGATGTCGCCGAGCTGACCCACCAGATGGAGACGCTGCTGGACAAGCTGCGCCGCCACGAGCTGCAGCCCAATGCCGCCATGGTGGACGTGCTGCTGCAGTCCGGCGACGCGCTGCGCACCCAGCTCGCCCGCCATCAGGGCTCGGGCGGCGACGTATTCGACACGACCGACCTGCTGGTCAGCATCAAGAGCTTCGTCGAAGGCGGCGGCGCGCCCGCACCTGCAGCAGCCGCTCCGGCACCCAAGGCTGCACCCGCGCCCGCTGCCGCCGCGCCCGCCGTACCGCTCAAGTCCGGCGCGCGACTGCTGGAACTGCAGGTCGGCCCGCTGACCGACCTCAGCCTGGCCGACAACCTGGTCGAGCTGTTCAAGGAAATCACCGACCTCGGCAACATCGAGCCGCTGGACGCCGGCCAGAGTTCCGACGGCATGCGCCGCTTCAAGGTGCTGACCAGCTCGACCGACAACGACCTGCTGGACCTCTTCACCTTCCACGTCGCCCGCGAGCAGGTCAAGCTGATCCCGCTCGGCCCCGGCTTCGGCTTCTACGACGGTGCGCCCGGCGCACCACCGGCCGAGGCACCGTCCGCCGACCCCGGCTACGGCTTCTTCGATGACGCCCCCGGCGTGCCCGAAAGTGTCGCTGCGGCAGCGCCCGCCGCGGAGGCCGCGCCCACGGCCGCCATCGTGCCGACCCGCCCCGCCACGCCGGTCGCCAAGGCCGAGGCCAAGCCCGCGGCCATGGACCAGACGACGCTGCGCGTGTCGATCGAGAAGGTCGACCAGCTCATCAACCTCGTCGGCGAACTCGTCATCACCCAGGCCATGCTGGCCCAGAACAGCCGCGAACTCGACCCGGCGATGTACCAGCAGCTGACCTCGGGCCTGGCCGACCTGGAGCGCAACACGCGCGACCTGCAGGAATCGGTCATGTCGATCCGGATGATTCCGATGTCGACGGTCTTCAACCGCTTCCCGCGCATGCTGCGCGACCTGGCGGCCAAGTTGGGCAAGAAGGTCGAACTGGTCACCCAGGGTGAAGCCACCGAACTGGACAAGAGCCTGGTCGAGAAGATCACCGACCCGCTGACCCACCTGGTGCGCAACAGCTGCGACCACGGCATCGAGATGCCGGAAGACCGCACCGCCCGCGGCAAGCCCGAGCAAGGCACGATCACGCTGGTCGCTTCCCACCAGGGCGGCAGCATCGTCATCGAGGTACGCGACGACGGCCGCGGCCTGAACCGCGAGAAGCTCATCAAGAAGGCCCGCGAAAAGGGCATCGACGCGCCGGACACGATGACCGATGCCGAGTGCTGGAGCCTGATCTTCGCGCCCGGCTTTTCCACGGCCGACGTGGTCACCGACGTGTCCGGCCGCGGCGTCGGCATGGACGTTGTGAAGAAGAACATCACGTCGCTGGGCGGCACGGTCGAGATCGACTCGGCGGAAGGCTACGGCATGAAGGTGTCCGTGCGCCTGCCGCTCACACTCGCCATCATGGACGGCATGAGCGTGGGCGTTGGCGACGAGTGCTACATCCTGCCGCTGTCCTCCGTCGTCGAATCCTTCCAGGTGCAGTCCGACACCATCAAGACCGTCGCCGGCTCCGGCCGCGTCGTCGAGGTGCGTGACGAGTACATGCCCGTCATCGAGCTTGAGAAGGTGTTCGACGTGCCGCGCTTCGACTTCGAGCATGTCAGCTCCATCATGGTCGTCGTCGAGGCCGAAGGCGGCCGCGTCGCGCTGCTGGTGGACGAACTGCTCGGCCAGCAGCAGGTCGTCGTCAAGAACCTCGAAGCCAACTACCGCAAGGTCAATGACGTGTCCGGCGCCACCATCATGGGCGACGGCCGCGTGGCCTTGATCCTGGACGTCGGCAGCCTTGTGCGTCGTTCGCGCCATTGAACCATCACACACATAACTAGGAGGTCTGCATGGAAGCCAGCAACGTCCCTGCCCTGCGCCAACCCGGTGCCCTCAGCGCCAAGGCCCATGGCCCCAAGAGCGGCGAGTACCTGACCTTCCGCCTGGGCTCCGAGGAATACGGCATCGACATCCTGAAAGTGCAGGAGATCCGTTCCTACGAGCAGCCCACGCGCATCGCCAATGCGCCGGACTTCATCAAGGGTGTCGTCAACCTGCGCGGCGTCATCGTGCCCATCGTCGACCTGCGCCTGAAGCTGAACTGCCCGAGCGCCGAGTACAACAGCTTCACGGTCGTCATCGTGCTGAACGTGAAGAACCGCGTCGTCGGCGCCGTCGTGGACTCGGTCTCCGACGTGCTGGAGCTGAGCCGCGACGCGATCAAGCCGGCCCCCGAGTTGAGCTCGGCGTCGGTGGATACCAGCTTCATCACCGGCATCGGGTCCGTCGGCGACCGCATGTTGATCCTGATGGACATCGAAGGCCTGATGAGCAGTGCCGAGATGGGCCTGATGGAAGCGGCCATCGCCGCTTGACCGCCCTGCCCTGATTCCTGTTCACGTGCCCCCGCAACGAGGCGGGGTGTGCGGAGCCTTGCTTGCTTTGGCCCCTGGAGATTCGCATGAGTCAGCCCAACAACTCCATTGCCCGCCAGGTGTCTCTGACCGGCGCAGTCGCCGTTGCAGTGGTGCTGCTGGGTGTCAGCCTTATCGTCGGCACGCTGCTGAAGCGGTCCGCCAATGACCAGGTGCAGACCTGGGTCGGCGACAAGGCCGAGTCGCTGATCGACGCGATGCAGGYGATGGACGACGTCGCCGCCAAGCAGATCCAGCGCAGCTTTGGCTCCTTCCGCCAGGATTTCGGCCCCAGCTTCACGCTGGACGAGGCCACCGGCGACCTGCGCGACTGGGGGCCCAAGCTCAATGGCAACTTCACCCAGGTCGACAAGTTCGCGGCCGTCAACGGCGGCGTGGCCACCGTCTTCGCGGCCAAGGGCGACGACTTCGAACGCATCACGACCTCGCTGAAGAACGAGAAGGGCGAGCGTGCCATGGGCACGATGCTGGGCAAGCAGCACCCTGCCCACGCCACGGTTTCCGCCGGCAAGCCCTACACCGGCCGCGCGCTGCTGTTCGGCCGCGCCTACATGACGCATTACGAACCGATCAAAAGCGACGCCGGCAAGGTCATCGGCATCCTCTTCGTCGGCTTCGACCTCGACGCCTTCGAGCTCGCCATGGACCGCATGGCCGGCAGCGCCAAGTTCTTCGAGCACGGCGGCACCTATATCGTGGCCGTGCCCAAGGACCCGACCAAGGCCCTGCTCGCCGCACACCCGTCGGCCAAGGGCAAGCTGCTGTCCAGCGTCGCACCCGGCTTCGAGAAGACGCTGGCCGAACAGACCGCCAGCGCCGTCGTGCTGGACGACGTGCCCGATGTGCTGGGCAACGGCAAGACCGACAACTTCGCCGTGGCGCGCAAGAGCGAGAAGACCGGCTACTGGGTCGTCGCCCAGGTCTCACGCGGCGAGGCTCAGGCCGCCGGCCGCACGACGCTGTGGTTCTTCTGGGGCGCCCTCGCACTGACTGCCGTGGGCCTGGGCTTCGGGTTGATGTGGATGATGCGCCGTTGGGTCGCACAGCCGCTGGCCTCGCTGCAGAAGGCCGTCGGCGCGATTGCCGAGGGCGACCTGACCCAGTCGGTCAGCAGCAGTCGCAACGACGAGATCGGCTCACTGATCCAGGACACCGAGGGCATGCGCCAGCGCCTGGCCACCACCATCGGCACGGTGCGCAACTCGGTCGACAGCATCGGCACGGCCAGCACCGAGATCGCGACCGGCAACCTGGATTTGAGCCAGCGCACCGAGCAGACAGCCAGCAACCTGCAGAACGCTGCTTCGTCCATGAGCGAACTGACCGGCACCGTGCGGCAGACCGCTGACTCGGCCCGCACGGCCAACCAACTCGTGCAGTCCGCCGTGGCGGCCGCGACACGCGGCGGCGAGGTCGTCGGCCAGGTCGTCACGACCATGGACGAGATCAATGTCGCCAGCAAGAAGATCTCCGACATCATCGGCACCATCGACGGCATCGCCTTCCAGACCAACATCCTGGCGCTGAACGCCGCCGTGGAAGCGGCCCGTGCCGGCGAGCAGGGCCGCGGCTTCGCGGTCGTGGCCGGCGAGGTGCGTTCCCTGGCCGGCCGCAGCGCGGAGGCGGCCAAGCAGATCAAGGCCCTGATCGGCAACAGCGTCGAGCGCGTCGAGAACGGCGCCCGCCTGGTGCAGACGGCCGGCACGACGATGGGCGAGATCGTCTCCAGCGTGCAGCGCGTGCAGGACATCATTGGCGAGATCAGCTCGGCCGCCACCGAGCAGAGCGAGGGCATCAATTCGGTCAACACCTCGGTCGTGCAGCTCGACCAGATGACGCAGCAGAACGCCGCCCTGGTGGAAGAGTCCGCCGCCGCGGCCGAGAGCCTGAAGGAGCAAGCCCAGCGCCTTGTCGAGGCCGTCGCCGTGTTCCGCGTGGCCGGCAGCGAGCCGCAGCGCAGGGCCAGCGCCCCGGCACCGACGAAGGCGCACGCACCCGCTCCAAAGGCCGCAGCACCCAAGGCGCCTTTCAAGGCGGCAGCACCCAAGCCCGCTGCCGCGAAGCCCGCCTCCGTCGTCGCGCCCCGCCCTGCCCCGGCACCGGCACCGGCACCGGCGGCCGCCGAAGGCGACTGGGAAACCTTCTGAGCCCTGGGCGCTCCTTGTTGATGCCCGCCTAGGGCGCCATGGCCTTGAGCGTGGCAACTGCCACCGCGCGGACGGCTTTGTCGGCCTCGACGTCCTCGCTGGCGTTGCTGGTCACCAGCACGGCATCTTCGGCGTCCGGCTTCAGCACGATGAGGGCGAACCAGGCCTGATTGCTGCCGGTGTGGGCGAGGTGGCGGGCGTTCACGCCGGCCATGCTGTTCTGCGCCCGCCAACCAAGCGCAAACTTGCCGCCTTCACGCGCCGGTTGGTGCAACAGGTGGTAGGTCTGCGCCTTCAGCAGCTTGCCGCGTCCGTGCTCGCCGGCCATCTGGTCGACCGCGAACTTGGACCAGTCTTCCAGCGACATGGTGATGCCCCCGGCCGGCGCAATGACGGCGGGGTTGTCCGCCTCCACGCCTTCGACGGGTTCGCCAGCCTTGTGCCCCAAGGGCTGGCCGCGGTGGGTGGCACCAAACCCCGCGCTGCGCAGGCCCAGCGGCTCGAACAGCTCGCGTTGCAACAGGGTCTCGTAGGGCAAGCCAGCGGCGCGCTCGGCGGCCAGGCCGGCGATCAGCACACCCGAGTTCGAGTAGCCGTCGCCGGCACCGCGTGCAAAGGCGGGAGGCTGCGCCAACGCGATGCGGGCGAAGGCCAGGCGCTGTTCGTGCAAAGGGCGCTTGTCTTTGTAGAACACCGCCATCCAGGATTCATCAATGTCCGCTTGCAGGCCGGCCTGGTGTGCGAGCAGGTCACGCAGGGTGACGTCACGATAGGCGGCCTGCATGTCCACGGCCAGCTCGGGTAGCAACTGACTCAGCGGGGCGTCCCAGGACAACACGCCCCGTTCCACCAGCCGCGCGACCATCGTGGCCGTCATGGCCTTGCCGTTGGAGCCGAGGTGCCAGACATCGCCCGGCCGGACCGGTTCGGCGTCGCCCTTGGCGCGCAGGCCGGCCACCACAAGCTCCGTCACCTGGCCACCGCGTATCACCACGGCGCCCATGGCGGGCACCTTGCCGCCCACGCTGGTTTCGAGGCGAGCCTGCAGACCGAGGGTGGGCGCCGCCTTGACCGCAGACGCGGGCGCCTGCGGCGCATCGGCTGCAAGGACTGTGAACGAGGCGGCGCATGCGGCCAGGGCGATCGCGCAGATTCTGTGGTTCATCACGGGGTTTCTTCTGTTCTGGACACACCGATCCCGCGGCTCGACACGGCGAGGCAGGACCGCCCGCCATGCGGCATGGGGAGGGTTGGAGGGCCGGCGCAGTGTTGTCGGCGCCCTCCTCGCGGGCCAGCACTTGCCGACGAAACGCACGATCGTCGGCATGGTCGGCAGCTTGCTGCCCCAGGCCGTATCCATCAAAGAAAAAGGCCCGCGATCAGCGGGCCTGTTCAGGGCGAGGGCCAGGTGTTGACTACACGCGCTCAGCCACCCAGCCCGCCACGCTCTGCAGCGCCGCGGCCACGCCGGCCGGCTGCGTGCCGCCGGCCATGGCAAGGTCGGGCTTGCCGCCGCCCTTGCCGCCCACCTGCTGGGCGACGAAGTTGACGAGCTCGCCGGCCTTGACCTTGCCCACGCTGTCGGCGGTCACGCCGGCCGCCAGCTGGACCTTGTCGCCGTCGACCGCGGCCAGCACGATGGCCGCCGTCTTCAGCTTGTCCTTGAGCTTGTCCATGGTCTCGCGCAGCGTCTTGGCGTCGGCGCCTTCCAGCTTGGCGGCCAGCACCTTGATGCCACCCACGTCCACGGCCTGGGCCAGCAGCTCATCGCCCTGGGCGGAGGCCAGCTTGCTCTTGGCAGCGRTGAGTTCCTTCTCCAACGACTTGATCTGGTCCAGCACCGCGTGCAGACGGGCACCCAGCTCGTGCGGCGAGGTCTTGAGCGTCATCGCGGCACCCTGCACCGTGGTTTCCAGCAGCTGCAGATAGGCCAGCGCGTTGTCGCCGGTGACGGCTTCGACGCGGCGGATGCCAGCTGCAACGCCCGACTCGGCCACGATCTTGAACAGGCCGATGTCGCCCGTGGCCTTCACATGGGTGCCGCCGCACAGCTCCTTGGAGGAGCCGATGGACAGCACCCGCACCGTCTCGCCGTACTTCTCGCCGAAAAGCATCATGGCGCCCGACTTCTGCGCGTCGTCCAGCGCCATGACCTGGGCGTTGGCCCCGGCATTGCCCAGGATCTCGGCATTCACGAGCGACTCGACCTCGCGGATCTCCTCGGCCGTCATCGGCGCGTTGTGCGCGAAGTCGAAGCGCGTGCGCTCAGGCGTAACCAGCGAGCCCTTCTGCTGCACGTGGGCACCCAGCACCTCGCGCAGGGCCTTGTGCATCAGGTGGGTGGCGCTGTGGTTGCGCACGGTCTTGGCGCGGCGCTCGGCGTCAACGCGGGCAACGAACACATCGCCCACCTTGACCGAGCCTTCCACGACCTGGCCATGATGGCCGAACACATCGGCCTGGATCTTGATCGTGTCCGCGACGACGACGCGCGTCGTGCCGTTGCGCAGCTCGCCGGCGTCGCCGACCTGGCCGCCGCTCTCGGCGTAGAAGGGCGTGTGGTCGAGCACGATGACRGCGTCGTCACCAGCCTGCGCCTCGTTGACCTGAGCGCCATCGATGTAGATGGCGGTGACCTTGCTGTGCTCGCAGACGAGGTGCTCGTAGCCGTGGAACTCGGTCGGCGCGCCGCTGTAGGCCAGGCCTTGCGCCATCTTGAACTTGCCGGCGGCGCGGGCGCGGTTCTTCTGCTCGTCCAGCAGTTCGTTGAAGCGCGTCTCGTCCACCGTCACGCCGCGCTCGCGGCAGACGTCGGCGGTCAGGTCGACCGGGAAGCCGTAGGTGTCATGCAGCTTGAAGGCCGTGTCGCCATCGACGTTGCCGCCCTTGGCCAGCGCGGCCTCGAGGATTTCCATGCCGGTGGCGATGGTCTGGAAGAAGCGCTCTTCCTCCTGCTTCAGCACATCGGTCACACGGGCCTGCGCCTGGCGCAGCTCGGGATAGGCCTCGCCCATCTCGGCGCTCAGCGCCGCGACCAGCTTGTGGAAGAACGGCGTGCGGGCGCCGAGCTTGTAGCCGTGGCGGATGGCGCGGCGGGCGATGCGGCGCAGCACATAGCCGCGGCCGGCGTTGCCGGGAATGACACCGTCGACGATGGTGAACGAGCAGGCGCGGATGTGGTCGGCGATGACCTTCAGCGACGGGCTGGTGGCGTCACAGTCGCCACCACCGGCCGCGTCCACAGCCTTTTTGGCCGCAGCCAGCAGCGTCACGAAGGTGTCGATCTCATAGTTGGAATGCACATGCTGCAGAACCGCAGCCAGGCGCTCCAGGCCCATGCCCGTGTCCACGCTCGGCTTGGGCAGCGGGTGCATCACGCCGTCTTCAGTCCGGTTGAACTGCATGAAGACGTTGTTCCAGATCTCGATGTAGC
>NZ_JBFULE010000052.1:0-17548 GCF_056400485.1 Roseateles sp. P5_B10 | reverse complement strand
CTTCGATATCGCGTTGGCGCTTTTGCCAATGCAGTTTTTCTTCCAACGTGGCCGACACCGATGCCGTACGGCGCACGTCCTTGATTTCACGGTCGAGTTCTTTAACTTCGTTTTCCAGCCCTAGCTTCATGTCGTCGGCCCAGGCGTCGAGCTTGCGCACCTCGGCGTCGAAGTAGCCGAGGTTGCGCAGGTTGACTTCGCGCAGTTGCTGTTCAGCTTGACGCTTGATCGCGTCTGCAAGCGCTGCACCTGGCATCAACAGTGCCTGCGGCGGGCTGTCCAAGACCTCGGCGGGTAGGCGCAGCAACTTGGCGGGGTCTTCATCGTGCAGGGCTTGGCCTGCGTCGGTGCAGGCGGCCAGCAGCAGGTAGTCTTCTGCGACGCCCAGGGCCTCGACGGTCAGCACGCTTAGGGTCAGCCAGCCGGTTTGGCCTTTGAGCGCTTCCAACGTGGACACCTTCGCGCCATAGGCCCCGTACATGAAGCGCAATTTGGCGTGTGGCAGGGTGCGGCCTTTGGCCTGCTCGATCAGGGCCTGGGCCAGTGGGTGGCCGGTGCGGTACAGGTGCGCTTCGCCACTCTGGCGGGGCAGCTCGTAGCGGCCGGGCGGTACATTGCCACTCGGCAAACCTGCTGGCGTTTGAGCCAGGTCGAAGCCGGTGTCGTCGAACGCGGCTTTGCCCGTCAGTTCTGCCCGGGTCAGGTCCATCAACAGGCGCTCGAACCGGTTGCGCGAGCCGGTGCTCTCGGCCTGCCGGGTTCTGAGCTTTTCCTGCACTACCTCATCAAAATTCTCCAGCAGCAGTTGCCGGGTCTTGAGCATGGCGGCATTAATCTCGCCGGACAGGTCCAGTTGCAGCTRCTGGAACGAGGATTCAATCTCTTGTGCGTCGCGGCAGGTCTGGTAGATGTCGGCGATGCGGCGCTCGAAGTCCACGCCGCTGCCAATGGTRCCGAGCACCTCATCGCTGGCACCGAACACGCCCTCGAAGAGTTGAAACTTCTGAGCCAGCAGTTCGTAAACGCGCCGGTCCGCCGCATTGCTGCGGTCAATGAAGTTGACCACCACGACATCGTGCTTCTGGCCATAGCGGTGGCAGCGGCCGATGCGCTGCTCGATGCGCTGGGGGTTCCACGGCAGGTCGTAGTTGATGACCAGCGAGCAAAACTGCAGATTGATACCCTCGGCCCCGGCCTCCGTGGCGATCATGATTTGCGCGGATTCACGAAAGTGCTCAACCAGGGCCGCCCGGGTGTCTGCCGTGCGGGAGCCGGTGATTCGGTCGGTGCCCGCGTGGCGCAGCAACCATGCGGTGTAGACCCGTTGCGCTTGCGGGCTGCTGTTGGTGCCGTTGAACAACACCGTCTGGCCCGCGTATTGACTCTGCTCCAGCAGCGAAAGCAGGTAGTCCTGCGTCCGCCGGGACTCCGTGAATATCAGGGCCTTGGGGGCGGCGTTCAGCTTTTGAAGCTCAACAAACGCACGGCCCAGGGCTTGCAGCAAGGCCTGACCCTTGGCGTTGTCGCTGATGGTGACGGCGCGGTGCTGGAAGGCGCGCAGCTCGGCCACTTCCTCGGCCACGCTGGCCAGGTGCTCGGGCGACTGCCTCGCGGCTTGCGTTGCCTCAGGCTCGCCCCATTCCTCTTCGGTCTCGGCCAGCGCCTCGTAGTCTTCATCGAGCTTTTCGGTCAGCGCTTCGTCAGCGCTTTCGCCGGCTGCAGATTCGATCTCGCCTTCCAGGCGCTCGGCCATGGTGCCGAGCGCGCCCGCAATGGCGTAGCTGCTAGAAGCCAACAGCTTCCACAGCACCAATGAAATTAGCTGCCGTTGGCTGGCGGGCAGGGCGTGGCTGCTCTGGCGGCGCAGATAGTCGGCGACCATCTGGTGCAGCGCCTGCTCTTCCGTCGAGGGGGTGAACTCCTGCACCAACGGTATGCGTTTGGTGTACGAGATATAGGGCTGCACCTGCCGGCGCAGGGTGCGCTTGCAAACAGTGGCCAGGCGCTGGCGCAGCTTGGCTAYGGTGTCGGGGTTGCCGAGCGAGCCGAACTGGTCGCGAAAGCTGCCCAGGTCGCCAAACACGCGGTCATCCACCATGCTGACCAAACCGTAGAGTTCCAGCAGGGAGTTCTGCAACGGGGTGGCGGTCAGTAGCAGCTTGAAGGCGTGAGGCAGGGCGTCTTTGAGCGCCTTGCCGATCACATTGCTTGGCTTGTAGACGTTGCGCAGCCGGTGAGCTTCGTCCATGACGACCAAGTCCCACGGCACCTGCTGCAAATCATCGGCCTTGGATTTTGCAAACTGGTACGAGCAAATGATGATGCGGCTGCTTTGCTCGAACGGCTTCTTCTGGCCCTCGCGCCGCAGCTGCTTGTAGTTCTTGGCCTCAAGAATGAGCGCTTGCAGGCTGAACTTGTCTTGCAGTTCCTGATGCCACTGCTTGCGCAGATTGGCCGGCACGATGATCAGGATGCGCCGCTTGCGCTCCGCCCAGCGCTGTGCGATCACCAGCCCCGCTTCAATCGTTTTGCCAAGGCCCACCTCGTCCGCCAGGATCACGCCTTTGGACAAGGGGCTCTGGAAGGCGAACAGCGCGGCATCGACCTGATGGGGATTCAGATCCACCTGGGCATCGACCAAGGTGGACGCCAGCAAATCAGCGGAGTCCGCGCCTAGGCGGCGCGACAACTGCCAGGCGAGGTATTGGGATTGGTAGGGGGTGATGTGCGTTGACAAGGCGCTGGCTTTTTGTTTCAGCCAATTATGCGGGGGCACCTTTCGCCGCGGACGTCGAAGATCAGCGCTGAATCTTGGCCTCGCGCAGCGTCTTGAATGCTTCCAGTGGCGACGTTTCACCACTAGATCCCGCCTTGACGCGGAGCCTTTGACGGCCAGGAAGGCAGAGCTCCGCTGCGCAGGCCTCGGATGACGATGACAAGTTCATCGATCAGCATGACCTTCCAGATTCAGACAGTCCGGCGCAACAGGACGTCAACACCAAGGTCTATCCACGCGACGCTGCGGTCCGACGTGCGGTGCTCCGGAGGGCACAGGGTCACTGCGAGCACTGCTATGCCGAGGGCTTCAAGACGTCAGACGGTCGCATGTATCTTGAAACCCATCACGTTGTTCCTCTAGCTGAGCGCGGCGTTGATCGGGTTTGGAACGTAGTCGGCCTGTGCCCTGGACATCATCGGGAAGCCCATCATGGCGCCCGGCGATTGGAGCTTCGAGGAATTCAAGGAGCTGATGCGACAGGCTTACGAGCCCGACATCGAGTTCGCTGCTTCGTTGAGCTAGTGGTGCGCGCCGATGCATGAACAGCTGCAACAGCAACCTGCCCGGGGCCAGACCTTCCTGGGTCATCACTGCGCTCGTCCACGGCCAGCACGGTGTTGATCTTCACGCCCTGCGGGTCGCCTCAGCGCGCCACCGCGCCCAACAACCCCCGCTGCCGCAGCCACTCCTCCACCCGCCTCGGCCAGGCCGACGCCGTGCCCAGCCCGTCACGCATGCCAATGCCATGCCCGCCCTGCTCGAACAGGTACAGCTCGGCCGGCACGCCGGCGCGGGTGAGGGCCTGGTAGTACAGGATGCTGTTCTGCACCGGCACGGTCTTGTCGCCCTGCGTGTGCAGCAGCACTGTGGGCGGGGTGGCGGCCGTCACCTGTTGCTCCAGGGAGGCCAGCGCCAGCAGCGCGGGGCCGGGCTCGGCACCGAGCAGCGCGCGGCGCGAGCCGGCGTGGGCGGCGGGGTCGGTCATCGTGATGACGGGGTAGACGAGGACGGCGAAGTCGGGCCGGGCGCTGACGCTGTTGTCCAGCGCGGCGCCGGTGCGGCCGTCGGGGTGGTCGAACAGCGTGCTGGCGCTGGCCGCCAGGTGGCCGCCGGCGGAGCTGCCCATCACGCCGATGCGCTTGGGGTCGACACCGAACTCGGCCGCGCGCGAGCGCACCAGGCGCAGCGCGCGCAGCACGTCCTGCAGCGGCGCGGGGTGGCCCCATTCCTCCAGGCGGCCTTTCAGGATGAAGGTGGTGATGCCCAGCGTGCTCAGCCAGGCGRCGTATTGCAGGCCTTCGCGCTGCCACGACAGGTAGCGGTAGCCGCCACCCGGGCATAGGATGACGGCCGTGCCATGGGGCGATAGATGGCGGTCCACGGCGGGCGGCACCACGGTGAGCGTGGGCTGCGACACGTTGGCGATGCTGCCGTTCGCGTCGACGCGCTCGGGACCGAGGTCGCCGCGCGTGGCGGGAGCATCCGCCCGCACGGCGGCGGGTACGCCCTCGGGCCAGAGCGGCAGCACGTTCGGCGAGGGCGCGGCCCGGCTGAGCGACGGCAGCAGGGTCAACCAGGGCGACAGGATCAACGGGCGGCGCTGCATGCGTTGGGCGGGCTCGGTCGCCCGTGTTCAGCTTCGTTGGAGTGCAGTTTGCCCGCGGGATGCGTTCATGGCGGTGAGTGATTGCGCGCCGGCGCAGTTGTAGAGATTCGTGAGATCTCCATCGCCAGGGCCGTTGTGGGCATCCGAGGGGACACAATTGGCGCCGAATCGCTTGGCACGACCCCGTGCCGATGACATCCCGAGCGCGATTTCGCCGCCCCTGGCCGGCCCACCGGCAACCTGGGGGTGAGCCTCGCGCCAGCACAACGAACTGCCCTTCTCAGTGATCAGCGAATTGATCGCGAGCTACCGAACTACCTATTGGCTTCTTCAGCAAGCATCTCTCCATGACCCGCACACTGCGCATTTCCCATCTGCTCCCCYGCGTTCTTGCCAGCGCGATCCTCGTCGGCTCGGCCGGGCTCGCCAGCGCCGCGTCGCACGCCAAGCCCCACGCCGCGGCCAAGAAGGCTAAGAAGGCTGCCGCCCCCGCCGAGCAGGCGATGACGACCGACGCGAGCGGGCAGTCGGTGCCGGTGCTCGAGAACAAGGCGTGGGTGCTGATGGACTTCAACACGGGCCAGCTGCTCGCGTCGTCCAACCCGGACGAACCGCTGCCGCCGGCGTCGCTCACCAAGATGATGACCAGCTATCTGGTAGAGCAGGGCCTGAAGAACGGCAAGCTCAAGCCCGACGAGATGGTCACCATGAGCGAGAGCGCCTGGTGCCGCGGCGGCAAGGACGGCGACAGCTGCATGTTCGTGCCGCTCAACGAGAAGGCCTCCTTGATGGACATGCTGCGCGGCGTGGTCATCGCCAGCGGCAACGACGCCTCCAAGGCGCTGGCCGAACACGTCGGCGGCTCGGAGGCCGGTTTCGTCACCCTGATGAATGCCGAAGCCGCCAAGCTCGGCATGACGAAGACGCACTTTGCGAACGCCGCGGGCTTGCCCGACCCCAACAACAAGGCCTCGGCGAAGGACCTGGCCGTGCTGGCCGCGGCCATCATCCGCAACAGCGCCGAGTACTACCCGATCTACGCCGAGCGCGAGTTCACGTACAACAAGATCAAGCAGGGCAACCGCAACGCACTGCTCTACACCGACTCGACCGTCGACGGGCTCAAGACCGGGCATACGGAGGACGCCGGCTATTGCCTGACCGCCTCGTCCAAGCGCAATGGCATGCGCTTGATCTCGGTCATCATGAACGCGAACAGCAAGCAGGCCCGCGCTGACCAGACCCGGGTGTTGTTCAACTGGGGCTACGCCAATTTCGAGGAAGCCACGCCGGCCCAGGCGGGTGCTGCGCTGGCCAACGCCAAGGTGGTGTACGGCGTGGCCCCCGAGGTGGCGGCGGGCTTGGCCAAGCCGTGGACGCTGGTGGTGCCCAAGGGCCAGGCCGCCGCGGTCAAGACCGAGTTGACGCTGAACCCGGGCCTGGAGGCGCCCATCGCCAAGGGGGCGGTGATCGGCAAGGCGGTCGCGGTGGCCAATGGCAAGACGCTGGGCGAGGCGCCAGTCGTCGCGCTGGCTGACGTGGAGCGCGCCGGCTTCTTCCTGCGCATCAAGCAGCGCATCTCCGGCTGGTTCTCGAAATAGGCCGAACCCGGGTCGTCAGCGTCCGGTGGCGGCCCACCAGATGCCACCCCAGAGGTGGTCCAGGTAGCGCTCGTCGCGGTACATGGCCTGGTTGTGGCCCAGCGCCGTGACGAAAACGCGGCCCTTTTCGTAGGCCTGCCACCAGCTCACCGGGTGGTCGGCGCCCATGCCCTTGGCGACTTGGCCGGGCCAGATCTTGGTGGGGTCGTAGCTGCGCTCGTCCACGGCCAGCACGGGGTTGATCTTCACGCCATGCGGGTTGCTGAACTCGTACCACTCGTCTGACCAGATCCAGCGGTCCGGCAGGCCGAAGGTGGCGGGGTGGCTGGCGTCGGTCTTGGTGACGACGGCCGTCTGCAGCATGGGGTGGATGACGAAGGAGCGGCCGACGAGCTTTTCGTACCAGGGCCACAGGCCCGGCTTGCTGATGATGGCGCGGTGCACGACGACGGCGTTGCCGCCGGCCTTCATGTAGCGCTCGAAGCCGGCGCGCTGAGCCTCGTTGAATTCCTCGCCCGAGCTGTTGAGCAGCACCACGGCCGCGTACTTGCTCAGGTCGCCCTCGAAGGCGCCGGGCTGGGCCGTCCAGGTCAGCTCGAAGGCATGCAGCCGGGCCAGCTTCTCGAAGCTTTCACGCGCCACCGGGATGTACTCGTAGTGGTACTTGGTGGGCATGGCCAGCACGAGGATGGCGAACTGGGTGTCGGCCGCCAGGGCCGGCGTGCTGGCCACGGCGGCGGCCACCGCGAGGGCGTTCAGGGTTTTCTTCATCGTGCGGCCGATTCTTCCAGCAACCACCCGCCCAGCTGCCGCATCGCCGCGGGCGTGCGCGCCAGGCTGCGGTGGTTGGTGCCGGCGAGCTGGTGCACGGTCACGGCCGAACCGGCGCTTTGCAGGGCCTGCACGAGGGTGTGCGAATGCGCGTGCGGCACCTGGCGGTCCTGCTCGGCCAGCAGCACCAGCACCTCGCAGTTCAGCGCGCGTGCGGCGGCAACGCTGTCCAGCGGCGAGCGCAGCCAGGGCGTCAGCGGCGCGAGCAGCAGGTTGCGCCGCAGTACCGCGCGCAGGCTTTTCAGCGGCGTGATGAGCGCGACGCTGGCCACCGGGCGGCCGGCCGCGGCCCGGCGCGCCGCAAGCTGCATGGCCACGCCGGTGCCCAGGCTGCGGCCAGCCAGGTGCAGGGCGCCCGGCGGCAAGCCGAGCCGCGCCAGCCCCCAGGCTGCGGCGGCTTCGGCGTCGGCCACGCAGGCGGCCTCGCTCGGCCAGCCGCCGCTCTCGCCCAGGCTGCGGTAGTTGAAGGCCAGCAGCGCGCAGTCGTCGGGCAGCCAGCCGGCAAGGTCGGGCGTCCAGGCGACGTTTTCGTTGCGACCGCCAAACCACAGCAGCAGGCGGCGGGGTGCCTCGCCCACGGGCTGGGTCAGCCAGCCCTGCAGGCGCACGCCGCCGGGGCGATTCAGCCAGACGGCCTCGCTGCGCCTTCGGGCCGCTGCGGGGCCGGGGTCAGTGCGGCGGATGACCCAGGTGCGGCCGAACAGCAGCTTGCCCTGCAGGCCGATGAGGGCGGCCGGCAAGGCAAGCAGGGCGAGCAGGGCACAGGCCCAGGGCAGGAGAGCGGTCAGCGGTGGCATGGGCCGAGGCTAGGCCGCCTGCATGACAGCGTGGTGAGCGCGGGCTTCAACGTGTGCAAGGCGCCGCGTTGCCCAGGGCCACGCGCGGCGCCGGCACTGCGGCGGGCTTGGGCGCCCACACGGTCAGCGCCAGGCCGAAGCCCACCAGTGCCGCGCCGGCGATCTCGTTGGCATGCGGCGCCTCGCCCATCACGGCGTGCACGGCGATGACGGACACCGGCACCATGTTCAGGAACAGCGTCCCCAGCGGCGCGCCGAGCTTCTTCACGCCGGCATTGAAGGCCAGCACGGCGGCCACGGTGGGCACCAGGGCGATGTAGACGAGCTTCGGGCTCAGGCCCAGCAGCAGCTCGGCCGACGGCGCCTCGGCCCAGCCCAGCAGCGTGGCGAGCAGCGCCACCAGTGCCAGACCGGGCAGCGCGGCGATGGCTGTCAGCGCGGTGTACTCCAGCGGGCTGTGGTCGGGCACCTTGGCCATGGCGCGGGTGTAGAGCACCCAGCCCAGCGTGCCGGTCAGCGTGATCGCGTCGCCCAGCAGCATGCGGGCATTGATCTCACTCGCCTGGCCCAGCAGGTTGGCCACGGTGGCCACACCCGTGAGGGCCAGCGCGGCGCCGAGGATGGCGCGCAGCGGCGGGCGTTGGCCGTCCAGCGCCCAGCGCAGCGCCATGGTCGTGAAGGGCATGGTGGCCATGATGACGGAGCCGTGCGAGGGCAGCGACAGGCGCAGGCCATGGAACACCATGATGCTGAACACGCCATAGCCGGCCAGGCCGACGAGGCTGTGGCGCAGCGCGTGGCGGCGCAGCTTGGCCCAGGGTTGGCTGCCGGCGAAGTGCACCAGCAAGGCCAGCACCGCGGTGGCCAGCGTGTAGCGGGAGAAGGTGAACCAGACGGGGTCGAGCTGGGCGACGACGGGCTTGCCGATCAGGAACAGGCTGCCCCAGGCGGAGGTGGCAAAGAGCAGGGCGGTGATGGCGCCGGGCCGGGTGTTGGCGGTCATGGAGGGTCTCCAGACGAATTTCAGTTCCACCACTTTGGGCGCCTCGCGCGAAACCATCCATTCGTTTCGGCCGACCGCCCCGTTCGGAAAATCCACACCCCCGCCCCGTCGCCTCTGCGCAGAATGGCGGCCATGGAGATCTACCAGCTCAAGACCTTTGTCGCCGTGGCCACCGAGGGCAACCTGACGCGCGCCGCGGAGCGCGTGTTCACCAGCCCGCCGGCGGTCAGCGCCCAGCTCAAGGCGCTGGAGGACGAGTTCGGCGTGAAGCTGTTCGAGCGCAGCGCCCGCGGCATGGCGCTGACGGCCGCCGGCGAGCGCCTGCTGGAGGAGGCGCGCCGCACGCTGGCCGCGGCCCAGGGCATGCAGGCGGCGGCCGCGCAGATCCGCGGCGAGGCGCGCGGCCAGGTGCGCATGGGCACGGTCAGCGACGCGGTGGCGCTGCGCCTGGGCGAGGTGTTCGTGCACCTGGCCGAACACCACCCGGGGGTGCAGCTGCAACTGCAGCAGCTGGTGTCACTGCGCGCCATCGCCGCCGTGCGCCGTGGCGAGCTGGACTGCGCCTGCGTGCTGCACGAGCACGCCGAGATCGAGGGCCTGGAAGTGCGGCGCCTGCAGGCCGCCGAGATCGTGCCCGTGGTGCCGCAGCGCCTGCTGATACACGGCGGCCTGCCGCCCGACCTGGCCGGCCTGGCCGCCCTGCCCTGGGTGACGACACCGCCCGACTGCGGCCTGCGCAGCCACCAGGAAAGGCTGTTCGCCCAAGCCGGCGCCGTGCTGGAGGTGGGCCTGCAGGCCGACACCGAGGTGGCGGTGCGCAGCATGGTGGCGGCCGGCATGGGCGCCGGCATGGTGCGGCGCGACCAGGCCACGCTGATGGAAGACGCCGGCCAGGCCCGCATCTGGCCGGGCTGGTCGGCGCCGACCTGGTTCTGCTGGATCAGCAGCCCGGCGGCGCTTGCCGTGCCGGCCGTGGGCGCGGTGCGGGACGCGGTGGCGCTGACCTGGGTTTAAGGCGTCTTGGCCGCGGGCGCACGCAACTGGGCGACGGCGGCCTCGAACTGCTGGGCGGCCTGCTTCAGCGCATCCAGCTCGGTGCTGGCTCGCGCCAGTGCCTTTTGGGCGGCGTCACGGGCAGCGGCCTCGCCGCCGGCCGGCGCCGCGGCGATGGCACCCAGGCGGGTCTGGGCCTCGGTCAGCGCGCGGGCGAGCTGGTCGCGCAGCGCGTCCAGGCGGCTCGACAGGCCCTGCGCCTCGTCCAGCTTCTGGCGCCTTGCCGCGTCGACGTCACCCGGCGCGTTGCGCAAGCCCTCAAGCGTCTCGCGATCGCTCTTGATGTGGGCCTCCAGCGCGTCGCGCTCGGTGGCCAGAGCCGCCTGCTGGCGCTGCGGGGCTACGGGGTCGGCGGGCGTGCCTTCGTTGCGCGCACGCAGGCCGTCACCGGCGCTCTTGCTGCCGAAGTAGAAGCCCACCACCGTCGTCAGCAGGGTGATGATGGCGGTGAGCAGCTGCTTTTGCGCGTCCATCGCGCTGGCCGAGGGGCGCGACTCCAGCGTGTAGAGATTGAGCTTGGCATTGGCGCCGGCATCGGTGCCCGAGGCGGCGCGGCCGGGTGAGGCGACGACGACCAGCAGCGAAGGCACCTGCTTGTAGCGCGTGATCTCGTCCGCCAGCCGTGCCAGCGGCACCTCGATCTGCTCGAAGGGTTTGTCGCCGGGGCGGGGCATGCGGGCCTCTTCTTGCGCTTCGCTGAAGAACTTGAGGCCGAACACCGCGAACAGCACCATCACGCCCACGGCCAGCAGCGTGCGCACCGAACCCGAGGGCAGGCCGAAAGCCTCGTTGGCGTCGTTGAGGTTGAGGCCGCCGAAGACGATGGCCGTCAGCGTCAGCGCGGTGGCCATCAACACCAGCAGGCCGACAAACCAGAGCGCGGAATCGCCTCTCGGGTTCGGCGCCAGCAAGGTGAGCGCCAGGACCGCGCAGATCGCCAGCAACCCGATGACGCCCCATTTGACCCGCCGGGAAACTTTCTCGTCGTCCATGGCAATCTCACGCGCTGATATGCAGGATCGCGACGCTAACCGCCATGGCCGGGCCGGGCATCCTCAGCTTTGCGGAGCCGGCCGCGTCACACCTTGGTCATGCAAGCGAAGCGGTCGCAGCGCAAACTAGGGCCATGGCCTACACGCACACCCTCGGCGGCGAGCGCTACAGCTTCGCGGACCTGCGCACCCTGCTCGCCAAAGCCAGCCCGCGGCGCTCGGGGGACGAGCTGGCCGGCGTGGCCGCGGCSAMKGCGCGCGAGCGGGTSGCYGCGCAGCTGGCGCTGGCSGAYCTGCCGCTGACGACTTTCCTGAACGAAGCCGTCGTGCCCTACGAGAGCGACGAGGTCACGCGGCTGATCGTCGACACGCATGACGCGGCCGCCTTCGCGCCGATCTCGCATTTGACGGTGGGCGGTTTGCGCGACGCGCTGCTGGGCGATGCCGTCGACCCGGAGCAGATCGCCGCGGGCCTGACGCCCGAGATGGCCGCCGCCGTCAGCAAACTCTGCCGCGTGCAGGACTTGATGCTGATCGCGCAGCGCTGCGAGGTCGTCACGCAGTTCCGCAGCACCATTGGCCTGCGCGGCCGGCTGGCCACGCGGCTGCAGCCCAACCACCCAACCGACGACGAGGCCGGCATCGCGGCCAGCCTGCTCGATGGCCTGCTGATGGGCGCGGGAGATGCCGTTATCGGCATCAACCCGGCGACGGACAACCTGCCCCAGGTGATGCGCCTGCTGCAGATGCTCGACGCCGTCATCTCTCACCACGAGATCCCGACGCAGAGCTGCGTGCTGACGCATGTGACGACGACGATCGAGGCCATCGGGCGCGGCGCGCAGGTGGACCTGGTGTTCCAGTCCATCGCCGGCACCGAGGGCGCCAACCGCGGCTTTGGCATCACGCTGGCGGTGCTCGAAGAAGCACGGCAGGCGGCGCTGGCGCTCAAGCGCGGCGGCCGCCACGTCATGTATTTCGAGACCGGTCAGGGCAGTGCGCTGTCCAGCGGCGCCCATCATGGCTGCGACCAGCAGACGCTGGAGTGCCGCGCCTATGCCGTCGCGCGGCGCTTCGAGCCGCTGCTGGTCAACAGCGTCGTCGGCTTCATCGGGCCGGAGTATTTGTTCGACGGCAAGCAGATCCTGCGCGCGGGCCTGGAGGACCATTGCTGTGGCAAGCTGCTCGGCCTGCCCATGGGTGTGGACGTCTGCTTCACCAACCATGCCGAGGCCGATGTCGACGATGTGGACAGCCTGCTCACGCTGCTGTGCGCCGCCGGCTGCAACTACATCATGGGCGTGCCGGGCTCGGACGACATCATGCTGGGCTACCAGAGCACGAGTTTTCACGACGCGCTGGCGATGCGGCGCCTGCTGGGCCTGAGGCCGGCGCCGGAGTTCGAGGCCTGGCTGCAGCGCATGGGCATCTTCGAGGCTGGTGATGTGCCGCGATTGGCCGAGGGGCTGCCGGCACGGTTTGCGGCGCTGCTGGAGCAGGCATGAGCGCCGTGCCGGGCCGCCCCAAGCAAGCTCGCTCCCGCTTGGCGGGAGTGAGCCCGGACATGGGATGCCCAGTGGGCATCCCATGCCTGGCGAACGCCTGGCCGCGCTGTCGGCCAGGCAAGGCCGCAGGCCGAAGGGTGCACACGTGAGCGTCATCGAGCAACCCTGGGCCCGCCTGCGCCGCTACACGGCCGCGCGCATCGGCCTGGGCCGCGCCGGCATCAGCGTGCCGACCGCGGCTCACCTCGCCTTCCAGCAGGCGCATGCCGAGGCGCGCGATGCGGTGCATGCGCCGCTGGATGCCGACACGCTGCTGGCCGGGTTGCGCGCCTTGGGCGAGGCGCCGTTGCGGGCGCAAAGCCGGGCGGCGGACCGGGCGAGCTATCTGCAGCGACCCGACCTCGGCCGGCGGCTCAATGAGGCCGACGCCCAAGCGCTGCAAGAGTTGGACGTACCGGCAAGCGACCTCGCCTTCGTGTTGGCGGACGGCCTGTCTGCCCTGGCCCTGCAGCGCCAGGCCCTGCCGCTGCTCACGGCGCTGCGCGAGCGGCTGCTGCACGAAGGCGGCTGGACCTGGGCGCCGCCGGTCGTCGCGACGCAGGCTCGCGTGGCTCTTGGAGATGAGATCGGCGCGCTGCTGCATGCGCGCTGTGTCGTGGTGCTGATCGGCGAGCGGCCGGGGCTGTCGGCGCCGGACAGCCTGGGCGTCTATTTCAGCTGGGCACCGCACCTCGGGCTGGCGGATGCCGAGCGCAACTGCATCTCCAACGTGCGCCCCGAAGGATTGCCACCGCCAGCGGCCGCGGCCAAGCTGCACGTGCTGCTTGGCCTCGCGCGATCACGGCAAGTGAGCGGCATTGGGCTCAAGGATGAAGCGGACGAACGCGGCCTGCCGCACGCGGCGACGGCGGCGCCGCTGATGCGCCTGTTGGGCGGTTAGCGGCCCGGCCGGGGCGTCATCGTGTCGATGCCCGCGCCGGGGTCTTCCTCACCGGCCACGGAGTCATCGAAGGCGCCGTTCTTCACGTCGCGCGCGGGCCGCTGCTTGGCGGTGGGCCGCTCGACATCGCCAGCCTGGGGTGCGGCCGGTGCGGGCTCGGGCGGGATCGGCGGGGTGCGGGTCGGGTCAGGCATGGGGCCTCCGGAGTTCAATGAAAAAGGGGCGGCAGTGCCGCCCCTTCGATCAGCAAGCGGCGAGGGCCTGCTTACATCCACCAGGTCGAGCCGTAGTAGTCATAGACCTTGCGGCCGTACTCGTCGTTGTAGGTGGGCGTTTCGTCGCTCGGGTAGCGCGGTGCGCGCTCCAGCTGGGCCTTGTCGACGTTGACGACATAGCCGTCCTTGCTGGTGTCGTACTTCAGCTGATCCCAGGGCAGCGGGTAGCGGTCGGTGCCCATGCCCAGGAAACCGCCGAACTCCAGCGCCGCGTAGCGCACCTGGCCGGACTTCTTGTCGATGACGAGGTCGTCGATGGAGCCGAGCTTGTCGCCGCTGGGGCTGTAGACCTTGGTACCTTCGACCTTGGAGGAAGAAATGGTGGGAGTGACGCTGGCCATGATGGAACTCCTGGAAAGTTGAACACGGGTCACGGGGCAGGCTTTAACCCGCTCCGCCAGGTGCTGTGCACCATGCGTTGAATATGCTTGTTATGGCGGGGCCTGGCAGTCGGGCTAGGCGCCCAGCCCTTGTAGGAACCGGCCGACCGGCGGTCCGTTCTCGTCCACGCAGATCTGCCCCTGGCGGGACACATGCCAGGCGTCAGTCGGCCGCGATGGCCTCGATCTCCAGCAGCCAGTCGCTGTCGTAGATGCCGGCGATCAGCACGGTCAACGCCGGGCTGCGCGCGCCCAGCACCTCGCGGCGGATGGCGGAGTTCTCCAGGGCGTGTTTGCGGTCACCGAGATAGGTCGTGACCTTGACGAGGTGGTCCAGCGTCATGCCGGCCGCGCGCAGCTGGGCGTCGATGTGGGCCCAGACGAGGCGGCATTGCGCGGCGAAATCCTTGGGCACGGCACCGGCCCGATCGACCGGGATCTGGCCGCTGATGAAGAGCAGGCGCGACGGCGCCCGCAGTTCCAGGGCCTGGGCATAGCCACCCGACGGGGCGGGCGCTTCGGCGGCATTGATGGCGCGGGTCTTGGCCATGGCGGCTCCTGCGGTGGATGTCGTTGTCGCCAGGCCCAGGGCCAGGGTGCGGCGGGTGAGATTCATGGCTTGCTCCCGGGGCAGGCCGGCGGCCAGGTGGAGTCGGCGCCGGTTTGCAGGTCGATGAGGAAGAGCTCGCCCGAACGCTCGCCGTCGGCCTGGGCAAACAGCAGCCGGTCGGCCTTGGGCGACAGCAGCGGGCCGACCTGGAAGACATCATCGCGCGCCGGCACCCGGCCCAGGGGCCGCCAGCCGTCGCCGCCGCGCGCGAAGCGGTAGAGGTGGGAGCGGCCCTCGCGGTCGGACACGACGACGGCCTGGCTGCCGTCGCGCGACATCTCCACCTCGTAATCGTTGTGCGCCGTGTTCAGCGGTGCGCCCAGGTTGGCGACGCGCCAGCCGCCGTCGGCTCGGGGCGTGGCCACGTACACGTCGTTGCCGCCCAGGCCGCCGGGGCGGTCGGAGCCGAAGAAGAGACGGCCGTCGGGCAGGCGGCGCGGCAGCAGCTCGGATTGCGCTGAGTTGATGGGTTCGGGCAGCCGCCGTGGGGCACCCCATCCGCTGCGGCCGTCGCTGTCGGCGACCCAGATGTCCAGGTCGTCGCCTCGCTTGCCGGGGAAGGGCCGGTTGGACACGAACCAGAGCTGTCGGCCGTCGGCCGTGATGAAAGGGTCAGCCTCGCTGGCCGGCAGCGGCGCCGCGATGGCCAGGGGCACGGCCTCGCTCCAGCCCCGCGGGCCGCAGCTCGACTGCATGAGGCGGTAGGCCGAGAACTGCGGGTTGGCGCGCATGAAGATCATCGTGCGGCCGTCGGGGGCGAAGCTCGGCGAGGACTCGTACTGATCGGTCGAGACGCGCTCGGGCGTCCATCGCGAGGGGACGCTTGCCGCCGTGGCGGCGATGGCGAGGGCCAGCAGGGCCTTCATGGCGGTCTTTCGATGTCAGGTTGGCGGTAGTCTTGCGCCCGCCAAGCCGGCCTGACCTTTCGCATCGCGGATTCCGGGGACGAGGGCCTGCTAACACTACGGCAATGGGTCGCGTTGAGGCCAGAAGGGCCGCGAGCAAGGCGCAAAGCGGAGCCGGGTTGGCCACCCGGCGAGCACTTGCAACGCCGCGCGCGGCCTTTCTGGCCTCAACCCTTCGGGAAGGCCCGTCGCCAGGGGCCACTCGGCGTTGCACCGCTTGCCCGCACATCAGTGCGGGCGGCGTGCTGCGCCTTGATTGGCCCCTGGCAGCGAGCCTTCGCGACCCATTGCCGTAGYGTKAACAGGCCCTGGTCGGCTCAGACCTACAACCGGACGGTCCGGCCGCCGACGGCGCGGCCGCAGCGGGTCGCCCATAGTGTCGGGGTCACGTTGACCGATTCCGAAATGCCGCCCCGACAGAGATTTCAGCAATTGACCGCGGCCGTACTGGTCGCCGTGGCTGGCCTGACCGCCTGCCGCAAGGAAGTGCCGCCACCGCCAAGACCCGATGAGGTGCCCAGGCCCAAGGCGGCGGCTTCTTCGGCCTATGCCTTGCCCACCGCGTACGCGCGGTTTGGCCGCTGAGGCAAGCACCGAGGCAAAGACATGGCAGGCCCCAGCGCCAATCCCCGCGCCATCTGGAAGGGCGCCATCTCCTTTGGCCTCGTGCACGTGCCCGTGTCCCTGCACAGCGCCACGCAGGAGCAGGAGATCGATTTCGACTGGCTGGACAAGCGCAGCATGGACCCGGTGGGCTACAAGCGCATCAACAAGCGCACCGGCAAGGAGATCGACAAGGAACACATCGTCAAGGGCGTCAAGCTCGAGGGCGACGAGTACGTGGTGCTGTCCGACGACGAGATCAAGGCCGCCTACCCCAAGCGCACGCAGACCATCCAGATCGAGAACTTCGTCAAGGCGGCGGACGTGTCCTTCGTCTACATCGAGAAGCCTTACTACCTCGCGCCGGATGGCCGGGCCGACCGCGTCTATGCGCTGCTGCGCGAAGCGCTGGAGAAAGCCGGTGTCATCGGCATCGCGCGCTTCGTGCTGCACAACAAGGAGCACCTCGCGGCGCTGATCCCGGCCGGCCCGGCGTTGATGCTGGGCGTGCTGCGCTGGGCCGAGGAGATCCGCTCGCCCGATGCGCTGGACTTGCCTAAGGTGGGAGCCGCTGGCGCTGCGGGCGTCAAGCCCGCCGAGCTGAAGATGGCCCAGCAGCTCATCAGCCAGATGACTGCGGCCTGGAAGCCCGAGAAGTTCAAGGACGACTTCACGAGCGCCATCCATGAGCTGGTCAAGCGCAAGGCCAAGGCCGGCAAGACGGCGACCGTGCAGCCCTTCGAAGAGGCGCCGGACACGAGCAGCAGCAATGTCGTCGACCTGACCGAGCTGCTGAAGCAGAGCTTGGGCGGCAAGGCGCGCAAGCCCGAGAAGGCGGCGAAGGCACCGGCCGATAAGGCGCCGGCGAAGAAGGCGGCAGCCAAGCCCGCGGCCAAGCGTGGCGCGGCAAACCGCGGCAGGAAGGCCGCGTGAATTCAGGCGCACCGACGTCCTGCGGGAACACCTTTCGCCGGTGGTTCGACTGCGCCGCCGAAGACGTCGCCGAGTTCTGCTCTGGTCCGCTGACGGCAAGTCAAGAGCTGGCGGAGGCCTGATCGGTCAGCAGCTCCCATTCGCCGCGAAGGCTCTTGAGCGCGTAGTCGGCAAAGTGGCGTACGCGCGGGGCCAGATGCAATGCATGCGGGTACACGACATGCAGCGGTGCGCTGGGGATGCCGTATCGGCCCAGCACGCGCACCAGCGTTCCATCCCTCAGCTCCGAGCCMACATCCCATATTGACTTGAGAAAGATCCCGCCGCCGGCGAGCGCGAGTGCTTTGGCCGCGTTGCCGTCATTGCACAGGAAGGTCGCGTTCACCTCGGCCGAGACCGGTTTGCCTTCATGCTGGAAGAGCCAGTGCCGCGTGCTTCGCGTGCCGTAGAGGATGCAGTTGTGCGCTGAGAGCGCAGCAGGCGTGTCGGGAGAGCCGAAGCGCAGCAAATAGTCCGGCGCGGCGCACAGGACGAGCTCGCTGTCGGCGATGTGGCGTGCCGTCATCGTCGAGTCGTTGAGCACCCCGAAGCGCAGCGCCAGGTCAATGCCTTGTTCCACGAGATCCACGACGTCGTCGCTCAAGACGATCTCGATCCGCAACGCCGGATGCATGGCCTGGAACTGCGCCGCCAGGGGGGCGAGATAGCGCGTGCCCAGCATGCGCGGTGCCGTCA
>NZ_JBFULE010000051.1:0-17842 GCF_056400485.1 Roseateles sp. P5_B10 | reverse complement strand
GTGCAGGCCATGCGCGAGAAGGTRCGCGCGGCGCGGCCCGTGAAAGACGGTCTCTTCGACGTCAAGCACAGCGAGGGCGGCATGATGGACGCCGAGTTCGCCGTGCAGTTCCTGGTGCTGGCGCATTCGGCGACACACCCGCAGTTGCAGGATGACCTCGGCAACATCGCGCTGCTGCGCATTGCGGAGTCAGCCGGTCTGCTGCCGGCCGGCGTGGGTGTCGCGGCGGCCAACGCCTACCGCGAGCTGCGCCGCGTGCAGCACAAGGCGAGGTTGGATGAGCAGTCCACGGCGCTGGACGCCGAAGCCGCCGCCCCGCTGGCCGCGCACCGTGACGCGGTGCGCGCGCTATGGCAAGCCGTGTTTGGTTGATGCTGTGCGCGGCGCTGGCCGCGCTGTCCCTGCTGGCCTGGCCGCTGCCGCGCGAGGCGCTGGACTGGCAGCCAGCCCTGATCGCCGCACAGCCCTGGCGCGCTGTCACAGCCGCCTTTGTTCACTGGACGCCCATTCACCTGGGCGCCAATCTCGCCGGCTGTGCCGTCCTGGCCCTGCTCGGCTGGCGTGCCACGATGGGATCGAGCGAAGCCCTGGCCGCCCTGATCGCCCTGCCGCTGACCCAACTCGGCCTGCTGCTGCGCCCCGAGTTGCTGCACTACGCCGGCCTGTCAGGCGAGCTGCATGCGCTGGTAGCCATCGCGGCGATGGCTTTGCTCACGCGCGGGGGTCGCGAACGCTGGGTTGGCGCCGGCATTGCGCTCGGTCTCGTCAGCAAACTCTTCCTTGAACACCCGCTCGGCCCCGTGCTGCGCGACACGCCGGGATTCGACTTTCCCGTGGCGCCATTTGCTCACCTGACGGGCGCTGTCGCCGGCGCGCTGGCCTGGCGGCTGACAATGCGCCGATCTGACAAATAAAACCTGAGGACGCCCCATGGGACGTGAAGCCAGTTGTACCGCCCGCGTCGGCGCCGAGACCGAAGAGGTCACCGCCCTGCTCGAATCCACCACCGTCGTGCTGCGCGGCGCCATCAAGCGCAAGTGGGATATTGCCGCCCTGCAGAACCTGCGCGTCGAAGGCGAGGAACTGCGCTTCGAAGCGGGCGAAAACGGGGAAGAGGCCGTGGCCCTGGTGCTGGGCGAAAAGGAGGCCGGCAAGTGGTTGAAGAAGCTGCAGACGCCGCCGCCCACGCTGGCCGCCAAGCTCGGCGTCAGCGCCGACAACCCCGCCCTGCTGATCGGGCCCACCGTCGGCACGCTGGACCCGGCCCTGGCCGAGGCCCTGGCCGGCGGCATCACCACCAATCTGCGCGAGGCGCGCATGCTGGTGGCCGTGCTGAGCAACCCGTCCGAACTTCCGCGCATGGCGGAGTTCCATGCCGACATGATCTGCAAGACGGTCTGGGTCGTGCACCCCAAGGGCCCGGAAGCCAGCCCGTCGGACACCGAGGTGCGCCTGGCCATGCGCAACTGGGGCTATGTGGACAACAAGACCAGCGCGGTGTCGGACAAGCTGACGGCGACGCGCTATGTGCTGACCCAGCCGCCCGCCAAGAAGCGCGTGCGCAACAGGTAGACCGGCGCTAGATGACGTTGGCCTCGATCAGAGGCCGTCCGTCCAGCAGCCGCTGCGGCGTCAATGCATCGATCAAAGGCGCATCCAGGCCCGCGATCAGCCGGGCCATCGAATGGCCTACCGCCGGCGATTGCTGCATGCCGTGGCCCGAGAAGCCGCAGGCCGTGAAGGCATTCGCATAACCCGGCAATCGGCCGGCCAGGCCGTTGTGGTCGAAGGCGTTCATCTCGTAGTAGCCGGCCCAGGCCGAGCGCACGCGCAGCGCCTCGAGCGCCGGCACGCGGGCGGCCAGCGTCGGCCACAACAGTTCATCGAAGAGGCCATGGTCGATGTCGTGCAGCGGCGCTTCGTCGGCGTCGTCCCCGCGCGGCGGGCCACCGGCCAGGATCAATGAACCCTCCGTACGGAACCAGAAGCCGCTGGGGTCGATGACCAAGGGGCAGCCGGGCAAGGTGGCCGGCGTTTCCAGCACGAAGACATCGCGCTTCTTGGCGCTGACCGGCAGCGTGAAGCCGAGGGCCGCGCCCAGCGGCGCACTCCAGGCGCCGGCCGTGATGACAAAGGCTTCGCCACCCACACGCGAGCCGTCTGAGCAGCGCACCGCAGTCACACGCTCACCCTGGGTTTCAAAACCCAGCGCCTCCGCTTCGACAAAGCGCACACCGCAGGCCTTGGCCTTGCGCCGGAAGGCACGATGCAGAGCCGGGCCGTCGAACCAGCCCTCGCCACTCAGGCCCAGCGACCCGAGCGCGATGTCGTCGACGGCCAGCCAGGGGAAGTGCGCAACAAGCTCGGCCGGGCTCAGCAGCGCGACATCCACGTTCTGGGCGCGCTGCAGCGCATGCACCTCGCGCAGCGTCGCGGCACCTGCCTCGGTCGCGAGATACAGATAGCCCGRCTCGACCAGGCCGATGGCCGGCCGGTCATCCGCCGTCGCCAGCTCGTCCGCTGCGCGGCGCAGGAAGTCGATGCTCCACCTCGACAGCGCCATGTTGACCGGCTGCGAGAACTGCTGGCGGATGGAACTCAGCGACAGCGAGCTGGAAGCCTGCGCATAGGAGGCATCGCGCTCGACGACGGTCACCGCCGCGCCATGGTCGCGGGCCAGGAAGCAGGCCGTGGCGGCGCCCATGATTCCCCCGCCAATGATGGTCACCTTGAACATGCTGGCAGCATAGGGGCCATGAGCTCTCCGATCAGCCGCCAGACCCATCTCGATCCCCGCGCCGTTTCATTGCTGCTGTTGTGCTGCTTCCTGTGGGGCATCAACCAGGTGGCCGCCAAGGCCGCACTGACCGAGATCTCGCCGCTCTGGCAGGCGGGGCTGCGCTCGGCTGTGGCGGGCCTGCTGGTGTGGCTGTGGTCGATGTCGCGCGGCATCCGCCTGTTCGAGCGTGACGGCAGCTTGGGCGGCGGCCTGCTGGCCGGCCTGCTGTTTGCGGCCGAGTTCGGCTGCATCTTTGTCGGCTTGCAATACACCAGCGCCTCGCGCATGGTGGTCTTCATCTATCTGGCGCCCTTCGTCGTCGCCCTGGGCATGCCGTGGATCGCGCGCGGTGAGGCGCTGTCGGCGCGGCAGTGGCTGGGTCTGGTGCTGGCCTTCGGCGCCATGGCTTTCGCGTTCGCGGAAGGCTTCTCGGCGCCGGGCACGCCGATGCAATGGTGGGGCGACGCCCTCGGCGTGGCGGCCGCCGTGCTGTGGGGCGGCACGACGCTGGCCATCCGTGCCACCAAGCTGAGTTCGGCGCCGGCCGAGAAGACCCTGCTCTACCAGCTCGGCGTTTCAGCCCTGACGCTGTGCGCCGCGGCTCTGGTCGCCGGCGAACCCCTGCCCCTGCACTGGTCACCGCGCCTGCTGGGTCTGTTCGGCTTCCAGGCCATCATCGTCACCTTTGCCAGCTATCTGGTCTGGTTCTGGCTGATCCGCCATTACGCGGCCACCAAGCTGTCCGTCTTCACCTTGAGCACGCCGCTGTTCGGCCTGCTGGCGGGCGCCCTGCTGCTGGGCGAGGGCATCAGCGCCCGCCTCGTCGCGGCCCTGGCGGCGTTGGCGGTGGGCATCGTGCTGGTGAATCGATAGGGAAGTGCTGAGCAAGCCCTTCGCGGCGGGCGCATCCTGGTAACGGGCGCATCGCAGCGTTGCAAATCCTCGCCATAGCCCGAGCTATGGCTGCGGTTTCCGCCTTGCGCTGCATCCCGCTACCAGGCGCGCCCACTCGCGAGGGCCTGCCCAGCCCTTCCCGCTGTCGCCACCGCGCTAGAGCCGCAGCGCCGCTCTGCATAGACTGCGGCATTCACCAGGAGACCTCCCCATGATCACCCTCTGCGGCATCCCGCTCTCGAACTACTACAACAAGGTCAAGCTGGCCCTGCTGGAAAAGGACATCCCCTTCAGCGAGGAATACATCAAGACGCATTCCCATGCCGAGGACGTGCTGAGCTGCTCGCCGCTGGGCAAGGTGCCTTTCATCAAGACGCCGCATGGCCCGCTATGCGAAAGCCAGGCCATCGTGGAATACCTGGAGGCGGCCTATCCCGAGACGCCCCGGCTGATCCCCGCCCATCCCTACGAGGCGGCCAAGGTGCGCGAGCTCATCACCTACGTCGAGCTGCACCTGGAGCTGGTCGCGCGCGAGCTGTATGCCGAGGCCTTCTTCGGCGGCGAGGTCAGCGACGGCACCAAGAAGCGCGTGGCCCGCGTGCTGCCCGAGAACATCGCCGCCTTCAAGCGCCTGGCCAGGTTCGGCCCCTATCTGGCCGGTGACAGCTTCACGCTGGCCGACTGCGCCGGCTGGGTCAGCCTGCCATTGGTGGGCATGGCGACCAAGATCATCTATGGCGAAGACCTGCTGCAGGCCGGCGGTGTGGACTGGAAGCCCTATGCCAAGCTGATCGGCGAGCGCCCGCATGCCATCAAGGTGGCGGCCGACCGCAAGGCCGACCAGGACCGCTCACTGGCGGCCAATCGAGCCTGAACACGCCCCTGCCTTGACCGCCGCGCACATCGAGGTCGAACTGAAGTTCCTCGTGCCGGCGTCGTCCCGCGCGGCGCTGGCGGCCGAGCTTGGCGCACGCGGCGCGGCGCGGCGCGTCTCGCTGATCGACGCCTATTTCGACACGCCCGACCGGCACCTCGCTCGCGCCGGGCTGGCTTGGCGCATGCGCCGTGAAGGCCGGCGCTGGGTGCAAGGGCTGAAGGCCGCGCGCAGCGGCGCGCTGGAGCGCTTCGAGCACGAAGTCGTCCGCCCCGATGCCAGCCCGGACCCGCAGGCGCATGCCGGCACGCCGACCGGCCAACAGCTGATCGAGCTGCTGGAAAAGGCCAAGGCCGATGGCCAGGAGGCGGGCCAGCGCTTCCAGCTCCAGCAGCGGCGCCTGATACGCCGCGTGCACACGCGCGGCGCCGTTGTCGACATCGCGCTGGACGAGGGCCGGCTGACGGCCGGCGCCGCAGTGCAGAAGTTTCGCGAGATCGAGTTCGAACTGGTGTCGGGCTCGCCGGTGGCAATGCTGGGCCTGGTCGAGCGCTGGCGGCGGCGCTTCGGCCTCGTCTACGACCCGCGCAACAAGGCCGAGCGCGGCCATCACCTCGTGGCCGGTTCGCCCCATCCACCGCTGCGCAAGGCCAAATCACCTCGCTATGACAAGGCATCCAGCGCGCTGGATGCCTTCGGCGCCGTGTTCGATGAATGCCTGGCCCACCTCAACCGCAATGCCATCGGCCTGGCCGACGGCGATCCCGAGCTGCGCGCCGAGCATGTGCACCAGGCCCGCGTCGGCATCCGCCGCCTGCGCAGCGCGCTGCGGGCCTTCCGTGGCTGGGTGGCCGAGCCACCGGCCGGGCTGGTGGATGGCTTGCGCCGGCTGTTCGCCGAACTCGGCAAGGCGCGCGACAGCGATGTGCTCGCCAGCGGTGTCGTCGCCGAACTCAAGCAGGCCGGTGCGCCGCCACTGGCCCTGCCCGCCGGCAGCGCCGCGCCTGACCTCGCCGCGTTGATCCGCAGCGACGAGACGCAGCACCAGCTGCTGGCCTGGATCTCGTGGCGCGCCGGCCTTCAGCCCCTCGCCGAGCCGCAGGATGCGCTGCAGCGCCTGGCGCGCAAGCGGCTGCGCCGCTGGCACAAGAGGCTGGTGGACGGCTGCCGCCGCTTCGAGGAGCTCGAGCCCACGGCCCTGCATACGCTGCGCAAGCACGCCAAGCGCCAGCGCTATGCGCTCGAGTTCTTCGCTCCGCTGCTGCCGCACAAACGCGCCGCCCGTCATCTGCAGGCCCTGGCCGCGGCCCAGCAGGCACTGGGTGAGATCAACGACCTCGTTGTCGCGCGCGATCGCTACCAGGCCCTGGTGACTGCCGACCCTGCCGCCTGGTTCGCCGTCGGCTGGCTGACCGCACGCCTCGCCGAGGCCCGCGAGCGGGCGCGCGACGAGCTGGGCCATCTGGCCGCCGTCGAGCCGCTGCCGCGCTGATGCCGCGGCCGCGGGAGCGCTCGGTCAGCACGCTCTCGCGCCGTCCTACACACAAAAGCCGCAACGCGGCGAAAACTGGGCCTTCGCCACCAAGGAGCCGACCGTGATTCGCAAGCTCGGCAGCGGCCAGTACCGCCTTTACTCTCGCAAGCCCGATCCACAGACCGGCAAGCGCAGGAACCTGGGCACGTTTGACACACGCGAACAGGCCGAAAAACACGAGCGCGAGGTGCAGTACTTCAAGCGGCATTGACTGGAGGAGAAACCATGGAACCCTTGCAAACTGACGCCGGAAACACCGGCTGGGTCACAGGCTGGATGGTGCTGCGGGTGAAGCAGGAGCTTCCCGGCGATTTCGTCAGCATCCATGCGCACGCCGCCGAGGCGCAAGCCGCGGCCCACCAGCGCGGCCCCGGCCATCAGGTCTTTCACGGCAGGTATCACGCGGCGGGCGGCGAGTTCTTCGTTGACTAGCCCGGCGACGACAGCTTGAGCCCGGCGATGCCGGCCACGATCAGTGCGATGCTGAACAGCCGCGCCGGGTTGGCCGGCTCGCCGAGCAGGAAGATGCCCAGGATCACGGTGCCGACCGCACCGACGCCCACCCAGACGCCATAGGCCGTGCCCACTGGCAGCGACTTCATCGCGATGCCCAGCAACCAGAGGCTGGCCACCATGCAGGCCGCCGTTGCCACGCTGGGCCAGGGCTTGGTGAAGCCGTCGGTGTATTTCAGGCCGATGGCCCAGCCGACCTCGAACAGGCCGGCGATGACGAGAATGATCCAGGCCATCCGTTTTCCTCTGGAGAGATGCGCCGCGGATTCTGGCCGCGCTTGAATCCCCGGGGCCACGTGGGGTTGCCTTAACCTAGCAGCAATGAGTCACAAGCCCACCACCGTCAATGACCTGGGCGAGTTCACCGTCCTCATCGACGTGCGCTCGCCGGCCGAATACGCCCTCGACCATATTCCCGGCGCCATCAACTGCCCCGTGCTGGACGACGAGGAGCGCCGCATCGTCGGCACCACCTATGTCCAGGTCTCGGCCTTCGAGGCGCGCAAGATCGGCGGGGCCATGGTGGCGCGCAACATCGCAAGCCACCTGGACCAGTTGTTCAGGGACAAGCCCAGGGAGTGGCGGCCGCTGGTCTATTGCTGGCGCGGCGGCATGCGCAGCGGCAGCTTCGTCAACTGGCTGAGGCTGGTGGGCTGGGATGCGCAGCAGCTCAAGGGCGGCTACAAGGCCTGGCGCGCCCATGTCATCGAGCAGATTGCGCTGCTGGCGCCGCGGCTCGATCTGCGCGTGCTGTGCGGCCCCACAGGCAGCGCCAAGACGCGGGTGCTGCAGGCGCTCGCCACTCAAGGAGAGCAAGTCCTCGACCTCGAAGATCTGGCGGCCCACCGGGGTTCGGTGCTGGGCGCCATGCCCGGCCGGCCGCAGCCGTCGCAGAAGGGTTTCGAGACGCAGTTGATGCAGGCCCTGGTCGGCCTGGACCTGAGCCGGCGCGTCTGGGTCGAAGCGGAGAGCCGGCGCATCGGCCGCATCACGGTGCCGGAGCCGCTGCTGCAGCGCCTGCGCGAGAGCTCCGTCGTCGAGATTGACGCCTCTGCCCAGGCGCGGCTCGACTACCTGCTGCGCGACTACGCCTGGCTGGGCGACGACCCGCAGGGCCTGGCCGACAAGCTGGGCACGCTGCGCGAACTGCTGCCCAAGGAAGTGCTGGCCGAGTGGCAGGCCTGGGCGCTGGAAGGTGCGCTGCCACCGCTCTTCGAAGCCCTGATGGCCCGGCACTACGACCCTCTGTATGCCCGTTCGCAGGGCCGTCATCTGGCGGGCCTGCCCGACGCCCAGCGCCTGCAATGCGAGGATCTGTCGGATGCCGGCATCCAGGCCCTGGCCAGCCGCATCGCCTCATTGCCCTAGATTCCAACCATGACCCAAACGCCCGCCACGCCACCCGTGCCCCGCCTGACCTCCCTGTCCCACGGTGGCGGCTGCGGCTGCAAGATCGCCCCGGGCGTGCTGAGCGAGATCCTGAAGAGCACGCGCCACTTTCCGGCGCCGCCGGAACTGCTGGTGGGCATAGAGACCGCCGACGACGCGGCGGTCTACCAGCTGACCGACGAGATCGCGCTGATCGCCACCACCGACTTCTTCATGCCCATCGTCGACGACCCCTTCGACTTCGGCCGGATCGCGGCGACCAATGCCATCAGCGACGTCTACGCCATGGGTGGCAAACCCATCATGGCGCTGGCCCTGGTGGGCATGCCCATCAACGTGCTGCCGGTCGACGTGATCGGCAAGATCCTGGCGGGCGGTGAATCGGTCTGCGCTGCCGCCGGCATCCCGATCGCGGGCGGTCACACCATCGATTCGGTCGAGCCGATCTACGGGCTGGTCGCACTGGGCGTGGTGCACCCCCAGCGCGTCAAGCGCAATGCGGACGCACGCCCCGGCGACCGGCTCGTGCTGGGCAAGCCGCTGGGCGTGGGCATCCTGTCGGCGGCACTCAAGAAGGAAACTCTCTCGCCCGAGGGCTACGCGCAGATGATCGCCACCACGACGCAGCTCAACACGCCCGGGCCGGACCTGGCGGCGCTGGAGGGCGTGCACGCGATGACCGATGTGACGGGTTTTGGCCTGGCCGGCCATGCGCTGGAACTGGCGCGCGGTGCCCAGGCCAGTGTCGAGCTCGACTGGGCGCGGGTGCCCTTGCTGGCGCAGGTGCGCGAACTCGCCGAGCGCGGCATGGTCACCGGCGCCTCGGGGCGCAACTGGGCCGGCTACGGCTCGGACGTGCAGCTGCCGCAGGGCTTCCCGGCCATCGATCAGGCGCTGTTGAGCGACCCCCAGACCAGCGGCGGCCTGCTGGTGTCTTGCGACGCCAGCGCGGTTGACGCCGTGCTGGACGTGTTTCGCCGCCATGGGTTCGGTGCGGCGGCGGAGATCGGCAGGGTCGTGGCAAACGGGCCGCAAGGCAGCCGCTTGCGCTTGAACTGAGCTGCCCCACGGCGGGTCCAACCGCCTATCCCCTCCCGGCAACAGAGGTATGCCCGGCCGGGGGGGTGTAAGGTCGGGCTACTTTGGAGCCTCTCATGACGTCCCGTTCTGGATCCGCATTGCTGGCAGCAGGTCGCACTCCTGCGTGCCAAACATGATCCGCCTCGAGATCGCGCTTGAACTCGATTACGTCATTGCCGACCCGGGCTGTGATTTCATCTTCAACATCCACGCGGCCAGCACCCCCCGCCAGCTGGTGGTGGCGGAATCCCTGACGCTGAGCCAGCCCTTGCTGGCCCGCGTCGAGACGGAGCCGGTCACCCGCAACCGCTACCTGCGCCTGCAGGCCCAGGCCGGGCCGCTGAAGGTGGCCTACCGCGCCACGGTCGACCTGATGCACCACTTCGCCCCGCCGGGCGACGTGGGCGAGGTGCCCGTCGCGCGGGTGCCCGCCGAGGTGCTGGGCTATATCTACCCGAGCCGCTACTGCCAGTCCGACCGGCTGCACCGCATGGCCATGCGCGAGTTCGGCCAGCGCTGGCAGGGCTACGGCCGCGTGCAGGCCATCCGCGACTGGGTGCTGGAGCGCACGACCTTCACGTCCAACACCTCGGACTCCAACACCTCCGCCATCGACACCCTGCTCGATCAAGTGGGCGTGTGCCGCGACTTTGCCCACTTGATGATCGCGCTGTGCCGCGCCATCAACATCCCGGCGCGCTTCGCCACGGGCATCGACTATGGTGCCGACCCCGCGCTCGGGCCGACCGACTTCCACGCCTACGTGGAGGCCTACGTCGGCGACCGCTGGTACATCTTCGACCCTTCAGGCACCGCGATCCCGATGGGCTTCGTGCGCTTTGGCACCGGGCGCGATGCCGCCGACGTCGCCTTCGCCACCATCTTCGGCACGGTCAACTCCAGCGCCCCGGTCATCAACATCCAGGCCGTGGCCGGTGCCGACGGTCGCCTGCAGCTGCCCTACCACTGCACCGACGCCATCTCGACGGACGGATAACGTGGCCGTGAAGATTCTCTCGGTTCTAGCCCGGCATCCCATCCTGGTTCCCCTGGCCTGCGCCGCAGCGTTGACCGTGGTGCTGGTGGGCGAGAGTTCCTACTGGCAGTCTGAAGACGTGCTGGGTGAACTCAGCGCCCTGCGCGCCGGCACCGCCAGGCTGGAGGAACTGCGCGCCGCCCCCACCGATCAGCAGACCGACATCCACCGCACGCTGCTGCTCAACCGCCTGGGMGTGGCGCTGCTGAGCGTGGCCAGCCTCGCTGCGTTGTTCCTGTACCWGCGCCAGGGGCTCGCGCTGGAAGACCAGCGCGAGCGCGAAAAGCAGGAACGCCAGCGCCTGGTGCAGATCGAGCGTGAGCGGCTGGAGGTCGAGGTGGCGCGCCGCACCGCGCAGCTCGTCAAGCTGGCGCATCACATCGAAACGGCGCGCGAGCAGGAGCGGGCCCGGCTGGCGCGCGACCTGCACGACGAGATGGGCTCGCTGCTGACGTCCGCCAAGCTTGATGCCGCGCGCATCAAGACCCGCGTCGCGAGCCTCGCACCCGAGGCGCTGGAGCCGCTGACGCGGCTGATCGAGAAGCTCAACAGCGGCATCGCGCTGAAGCAGGACATCATCGAGAACCTGCGCCCGTCCACCCTCGACACCCTGGGCCTGGCCGTCACGCTGGACATCCTGGCCGGCGATTTCGCRAAGCGCTCCGGCGTGCTGGTGCATTGCGAGCTGGCGCCCGTGCGGCTCGCCGAGGCCGCCGAACTCGTCGTCTATCGCGTCGTTCAGGAAGCCATCACCAACGTCAGCAAATATGCGCGCGCGCGCCAGCTGTGGCTGAACCTGGGCATCATCCAGGGGCAGGCCGAACTGACGGTGCGGGACGACGGCATCGGCTTCGATGCCAACGCAGCAACGAACTCGAGCTACGGCCTGCTGGGCATGAGATTCAGGGTCGAAGCCGAGCACGGCAGCTTGTCGGTGACCTCGGCGCCGAATCAGGGCACGCTGATCCGGGTCAGGCTGCCAGCGTCGACCGAAGCCCCCGTTCCCTCCGAATACCTCATCGCCGGCGCCACATCTGCGCCGGGCAATCCCAGAAGCCGAGCGAACGGTGCAGACCACGACTTTCCGGTGTCGCGGCAAGGTTGAAATCCCGCCCGCCGTATGCGTCCGCCGAACATACCTTGACGGGCACGTCAGGCCGGTGGTGTTAGCGGCGGTCAAGATCCGCTGTTATTCGGCGGTCAGGCCGCGGTTTTGCAGCTGAACCAGTAGCTGGAACGAACAGCGGCAAGCGCCCTGCGGATCCCGATGTTGAGGTGACGACGGCGTCAGAACGGCTCGTCTGGGTCCAGTGATGGCGGCGACGTCTCGGCGACGAGCTGGTCCCGCCAAGCCTGCTGGATCCGCGGATCCCTACCTGGCCCACAGCTGCTCGCGCAGGGCCTGCGTGCACTCCCGGACTGCCAACGCCTGCTCGGGCGTCCAGTGCTTGGGGAGCGCTGACGACGACGTCACTGCCGCTGCCTGGTGCGTATGCAACGCGATCCCCGACACCTTCTGGTGCGCGCGCGTGCGTTGGGCATGAGGCATCTCCAAGGATGCCTCAACCCACGCAGGTTCTGTGCCTATGAATTAACTGGACAGGACACTAGCCGCTCTTACTTCATTTGGCGAAGCTGTTCGTGATGGCGAACTCAGCCTTGGACCAGGGCGTCGGGATCGCGATGATGCCGTGCCCCACCGCGTCAAAGCCCGTGTAGTAGCAGCGCAGGCCTTCGTCGGACGACCGGCACGGGTTATCGGAACCTGTATAGGGGCTGATGTTGCTCAACCCCCAGGCAGTGGACAGTGAGCTTGCCTCGCTTTGCAGCAGTTCGGAAGGGAAGTAGCTGTAGGCGAGGAAGATCTTGCCCCAGCTGTCCACCGAGGCTTTGTGATACCAGACACCGTAGTACTTGCGGGCCGGATCGAGCAGGAAGGTCTGCGCAGCCCACGTGCCGCTTTGCTGCTTGATATGGACGAGTCTTGCTCTGTAGGCGCTGCCGGACCAGCGCGCAAACACGTTGGGCTGGTTGTAGGCGTCCAGCACGAGCGATGGGTAAGAGTAGGTGTCCGAAAAGTTCGGCGCGATGGTGTCGTCGTCGTTCGTTGCGCCGATGCTGACGCTGGCACTCCAACTGCTGGCGTTGTTGGGGGTTGTCGTCTTTCGATACAGCAGGCGTGAGGCATGCCCACCAAGAACCGCGTGGATGTAGTTGTTCGAATCCAGTGCCAGGGACACGCCCGCATGGTTGTCCGGCACGCTGTCATTCGCGGCGATGTTTGCCGCCGTGTCGCCGCTGCTGCCGGCAAGTCCAACCCCCAGTTGCAACGGCGCGCCGGTGAGCTGATGGGTCGAACGGGAGAAAGACGCGAGCATGAGGGGCACGCCCTTGCGGCCCGGTTCGACGGTGTCGGCCACGATGCCGGTGCCCGGGTAGCCAAAGTGCGTGGTGCCCGTAGCGCCGCCGGTCGTCACGATGTACGACTCGGTTCCGGAGTGATACGGCGTGATCAGCGTCTGCGCCGCAATCTGATAGGGGCCTTCAATGGTCGTCAGCGTCGCACCCGTCTTCTTTGGGAAGAAGGCCAGCAAGGGACGGGTCGAGACCGTGCCCTTGCGTTGATCGTCGCTCACCTGATTTTGGTGAACCGTGATCGCTGGCGGGGCTGCCAATGCGGTGGTGGGCCCGGACGGTACTTCCATGCCGACTGCTGCATCACCGCCGTCTCCGCTCCAGCTGCTGCCACTGGGAATCGGGAAAGCTGCCCATGTCTGGCCGCCATCCGGTGAATGGAGCAGGATGGCGTAGCCGAGGCTGGACCTGAAGGTGTCAATGACGGTATAGGCATTGCATTCGTTGTCGAAGACGACGCGTTGCTCGCTCTCCGGGGCCTGCGAATACAGGCCGGCTTGACCATAGTTGGGATTGACCGTCCAGTTGATGTTCTGCCGCCTGAGCGACTCCTTGGCGATTTCCCTGAGCGACACCGCTTTCCATGTGCCGTTGTCGCCCAATACCTGAAGGTTCAGGTACCGGTCGCGAATCAGCGGACGGCCGTTGGGGGCGAAGCTGACGCGTCCGCTGTTGAATACCGGCAGATAGCCATATTGATGGATTTCGTTCCTGAAGGTCGCTGAGCCGCTTGGAGGGGACGTGTTGCCCCAGACATAGGGAGTGCCGCCAAGAAAGGCGCTGGTTGCCGCCGTGCTGATTTCCTTGATGGCGGTCTGCTGGGGCGCCGTCCAGTTGTAGCTCGTGCTATGGCACTGGCCGGTGCCGTTGATGGCTGTTTGGACGTACTTGTCCGTCGTGCTGGTCRACACGCTGGGTGTGAAGCCCGTCGTCGAAATCGTGCCGACGGCAACGCCGCCGGTCGTGCGCAGATTGCCGTTGCGGTCGAACAGCAGCGTCGAGCCGCCATTGATGCTGATGGCTTCCATGGCCGGAGGCGCATTGACGCTTGTCGAGCGGGATATCTGCAGCGTGGCCGTGGGGTTGCTGTCACCGTACTTGGCCGGCCCTGTGGCCACATACTTGGCTTCGCCGGACGAGTAGTAGATCGAATATTCGCCACAGGCGACGACGCCGTTGTTCGGGCCGCATGTGACGTTGAGGCGGGCCGGCATTTGGGCCTCCAGAGCCGCCGCGATGTTGTTGATGTAGGCGGTACCGATGCTTGTGGTCGACCCTTCGGGAAGGACGTTGCCGCTGCTGGTGATCGAGAACTTTGCGCCCCAGATCACAAGATAGCCATTCGCAAACGCACCTGGGATCGTGCGTGTATCGGTCTGGACCCAAAGGGCAGGCGCGACGGGGCCGCTGGCGGTGAACGCATCCGTTGCAGCGTTGTAGCTGACCGCATAGGTGCGGCAGTGCGCAAGAGCGCCATAGTCTGGTTTGTTGCAATCGATCTGGACGGAGATCGAAAGCCCCTGCAGCAGGGCCTGCCTCAGATAACTGCCTTGGTCCTGCGCCTGTGCTGCGAATGGCAACAGTGGCAGCAAGGCCACATACAGGCCTTTCTTGATGTTCATTGACTCCCTTTCGATGCGGATGATTGCAACGGCTCAGCGGCCGTTGGCCGACGGGACCTAGTTTCTCCCAAATCTCGGTTCAAGAAGCTGCCCGGCTGCCGGGCGACGGCCTTCTCAGCGCCGGATGCGCCGGCCTCGAAGCCGCTGCCAGCAACGCCGATGCTTACGCAGTTCAAGCCGGCGCGGGTCAACATCGACTATCACGTGGTCTTCGGGGGCCACCACTGCTCGGTGCCGCGCCAGCACGTCGGCGCCGCCGTGGAACTGCGCATCACCGCCGGCACGTTGGAGGTCTTGCTGCGGCGCCAGCGCATCGCGGCGCACGCCCTCAGTCACCTCGTGGGCGACTTCACCACCGTGGCTGGTGACCAGCGATGCGGCAGGAGCTCGTCGATCCTGCTGGCCGAGTGCGTTGGCAAGCGATCCAGCAAGTCTTGAAGTCGACGGTGAACACGCCCGGCTGGTAGTCCAGCGTCTCTGCTCGGGCACCCAGGCGCTGCCAGGGCAGCCCCAGGGCCAGAGCATCGAGCTGTGCGCGCGTCAGGGTCAGCGTGCTGGCGCCATCTTGCGACCTGACAAACTTGCCGACGTTGAGCCGCCTGGCCGCGAGCCACACCCCAATACCGTCATGCACAAGGACCTTCATGCGGTTTGCTCTGCGGTTGGCGAACAAGTAGGCGCGATGCGGCCTGGCGGCACCGAAGGCGTTGACCACGCGGGCCAGCGCCGCTTCAGTGCCAGCGCGCATGTCCAAGGGCTCTACCGCCAGCCACACGGCGTCGACGCGGATCACCGCAGCAGCTCACGCATCCAGGCTGCAAACTCCGCCGAGGCGCTGATCGGCCAAGCGACAACGATCGAGACTGCACCACGCCGCATCTCGACGCGGACATCCGCCGGCGTTGCGCTGGGCGTGGTTGGCACCGTGAGCGGCAATGCGATGAACTCTCTTGTCTTGGCGGGGGCGCAATTGCCCTGTCACGGGCGAGTCGCCGCCACCGGTGCATGACGTTGGCGTTGATGCTGTGAGCCATCGCCACCTTGGCCACCGAGGCCCCAGCCTCGGCGCACTCCGTCAATATCTGCGCCTTCATTGCCACGCCGTAGCGCTTTCGTGTGCGGGCCTTGTCGCTTGTCATCGCATCCACCTAAGTTACGTGGACGCGATCCTTCCTGGCGCTGGTGGGCGATTCAAGATGACTTGGCCGGACGGATACCGCCCGCCGCCGTTGGAGCGTGGCGCACACGCAGGCAGCGGGCGGCCGCGATCTTTATACGTTCTTTACACCGCCTACGGGAAACTGGCTCCATCCCACCCAGTTTCCCGTTCATGAGCCTTGAGACCCAACGCAGCGGCCTGGCCGCACTGACGCTCGGCGCAATCGGTGTCGTCTATGGCGACATCGGCACCAGCCCCCTCTACACGCTCAAGGAAGTATTCCTGCCCGCTACCGGCGTCACGCTGGACACCCACAACCTGGTGGGCGCGGTCTCGGTGATCGTCTGGGCGCTGATGTTCGTCGTCACGCTCAAGTACGTGATCCTGATCCTGCGCGCCGACAACCGCGGTGAAGGCGGCGCACTCGCGTTGACGGCCCTGGCCGCCCATGCCGTGCAGCAGCGGCCCAGGCTGCGCGGCGCGCTGCTGTTGCTGGGCCTGTTCGGGGCGACGCTGTTCTATGGCGACAGCGTCATCACGCCCGCGATCTCGGTGATGGGCGCCATCGAAGGCCTGGAGGTCGTGACGCCGACCTTGAAGCCCTATGTGCTGCCGATCTCGGTGGCCATCCTGGTGGGTCTGTTTCTGGTGCAACGCCATGGCACCGCAGCGGTGGGCAAGGTGTTCGGGCCGGTGATCGTGCTGTGGTTCGCCGTGCTCGGCGCCATCGGCATCGTGCACATCACCCAGCATCCCCAGATCCTGGCTGCACTCAACCCGCTGGAGGCCTGGGCCTTCCTCAGCACGCGGGGATGGCATCTGTTCGCTGCCGTCGGCGCCATCGTGCTGGCATTGACGGGCGCCGAGGCCCTCTACGCCGACATGGGCCATTTCGGCGTGAGGCCGATCCGCCTGGCCTGGACGGGGCTGGTGTTTCCCGCGCTGGCGCTCAACTACCTGGGCCAGGGCGCGCTGCTGATCGGAGACGCCACGGCCATCGAGAACCCGTTCTTCCGCCTCTTCCCCAGCGCCTTGGTGCTGCCCATGGTCGGCCTCGCTGCGATGGCCGCCGTGATCGCCTCGCAGGCCGTGATTTCCGGGGCCTACTCGATGACCAAGCAGGCCATCCTGCTCGGCTTCCTGCCGCGCCTCACCTTGCGCCATACCTCCGCCAGCGAGTCCGGGCAGATCTACGTGCCGGCGGTCAATTGGGCACTGCTGGCCGGCGTCATCGGTGCGGTGCTGATGTTCGGCAGCTCTTCGGCGCTGGCGGGGGCCTACGGCATCGCGGTGACGCTGACGATGCTGATCACGACCGTGCTGACCTTCTTCGTCATTCGCGACGGCTGGAAGCTCCCCGCGCCGCTGGCGATCGGCGCCACGGTGTTCTTCCTGGCCGTGGACATGCTGCTGGTTGCCGGTTGCGCGATCAAGTTCTTCGACGGCGGGTGGTTTCCGCTGGCGCTGGGCCTGATGCTGTTTGTCTTGATGAGCACCTGGGCGCGCGGCCGTCAGCTGCTGATGGCCGGCCTGCGCAGCGAAGGCATCGAACTCCAGCCCTTCATTGAGAGCCTCGCCCTGGGCGAAGCCCATCGTGCACGGCGCACGGCGGTCTATGCAGTCGCCGATCCGAACCTCGTGCCGCAGGCCCTGTTGCACAACCTCAAGCACAACCAGGTCCTGCACGAAACGAACGTCATCCTGAACGTCATGTTCCACGACCGTCCGATGGTCGACGCAGCCGACCGCCTCGAATTGACGTCATTGGCGCCAGGCTTCTGGCGCGTGCTCGTCCACTACGGGTTCATGGAGGAACCCGACGTTCCCCTGGCACTGGCGCTGTGCGAGGCCAAGGGCTTGCGCATCGAGCCCTTCGAGACCAGCTACTTCCTCAGCCGCGAGACGGTGGTGCCGACTCCCGGTGGCGGCATGGCGAACTGGCGTGAGCGCCTGTTTGCAGCATTGAGCCGCAACTCCAGCGGGGTCGCCAGGTTCTTCCGGTTGCCGGACAACGCGGTGGTCGAACTGGGCACACGCGTGCAGATATAGCCAGGCGCGTCGCGCCGTCTTGCGAACAGTTCGGCCCGCGGGGGCAGTCCGGCAGCGTCGAGGCGCTCAACCACGGCAGCAACGACGTGCTCGCACTACAACCCCGGCGTTCCCTTGTCGAACGCCGGTATCCCCTCAATGGCGTGGTGAGCGGCCTCGGTGGCATAGGTCAATGCTTCCTGCTCCGTGGCCCACAGGTTGTCGGTTGTGGGGCGGTAGCTGTCATCCGTGCCAACCTGGCCAGCGGCGGCCACGTCAAGGATCGCGAAGCGTCCTTCGAAGCCGCCGCTGCGGGGCACCGCCTCCACCGTGAACCGCACACCCCGGTAAACGTCGGCGATGGCCTCACTCATGGCTTCTCCTTGGATTGAACGACGCCGTCAGTGCGGCTCAGCGTCCTGCCCCATCAACTCCGCCTTGCGCCCGGCGATGGCTTCACCCAAGGTATCCAGGTCGAGGTCGGACTTGCGGATCTTGGGGAACATCTCGCCTTCCTCT
>NZ_JBFULE010000050.1:0-17872 GCF_056400485.1 Roseateles sp. P5_B10 | reverse complement strand
GGCCTTCAGCGGCTGGGCATGTGCATGCGATGCCAACCGGACGGCGGGCAGATGCGCCAGTTCGACCGGCGCGTTGGCGTCGTCGTCACCGTCGAGTTCCCCATCCATGGCTTCGAGCGCCTGTGCGGCCTCGGCTTCATCTCGGAAGTTCTGCGCCGCGGCCGCCGATGGCAGGCCTTCGCTGAGCTGGTTGCGCGCTCCGCTGATGGTGAAGCCCTGGTCGTAGAGCAGGTCGCGGATGCGGCGGATCAGCAGCACCTCGTGGTGCTGGTAATAGCGCCGGTTGCCGCGCCGCTTCATGGGCTTGAGCTGGGTGAACTCCTGCTCCCAATAGCGCAGGACATACGGCTTCACACCGCACAGCTCGCTGACCTCACCAATGGTGAAGTAGCGTTTGGCGGGAATGGAAGGCAGCGCTTTGTCCATTGAAATCAAGGGCTTCGGAGCGAAAGCTGAGGCAAGGCGTCAGACTCTACTCGAAGTCTTCGCCGCTGGGCGTATCGCCTTGCACCAACCCCTTGAGCTTGTGGGAGGCGTGAAAAGTCACGACGTTGCGGGCCTTGATCGGGATGGACTCGCCAGTGCGCGGGTTGCGCCCCGGGCGTGGCGCCTTGCGGCGGATGTTGAAGTTGCCGAAGCCAGAGAGCTTCACGTCCTGACCCTTGACGAGGCTGTCGTGCAGCATGTCGAAGAAGGCCTCGACCATGTCCTTGGACTCGCGCTTGTTCAGCCCGAGCTTGTCGAACAGCAGCTCGGCCAGCTCGGCCTTGGTCAGGGTGGGCGTTTCCAGGCTGCCGATGACGACCGCAGCGGATTCGGATTTCTTGGCGTCGTTCGCGTCCATTCGTGTTCCTGTTCCTGGGGTCAGCCGCGCAGGCGGCCGCCGAGCTGGTCGCCGACAGCGGCCACGATGGCGGCCACGGCTGCATCGATGCGCTCATCGGTCAATGTGGCTTCGTCGTCGAGCAGTTCCAGGCGCACGGCCAGGGAGCGCTCGTCGGGTTGCAGATCCATGCTGGCGCCAGCAGCGGGTTTGAAGACGTCGAAGAGCTTGGCTGAACGCAGCAGCGCGCCGCCAGCGGCCGTGATGGTGGCCATCAGTGCGTCGTGGGGCGTGCTGTCCTTGACGACCAGGGCCAGGTCGCGCTGCACGGCCTGCTGGCGCGGCAGCGGCTGGCCTTGCGGCAGCGTGCGAGTCAGCGCGGCGTCGAGATTGAGCTCAAAGACGACGGGGGCGCTGCCGCTGATCTCATAGGCCTGGCGCCAACGCGGGTGCAGTTCGCCGACGATGCCGATGGCGACGCCGTTCAGCTTGACGCTTGCGCTGCGGCCGGGGTGCAGGGCAGGGTGCTCGGCGGCTTCGAAGCTCAGCGCCTGCGGTGCGAACAGGGCTTCGAGGTCGCCCTTGACGTCGAAGAAATCGACGGCGCGGTCGCGCTGGCTCCACTGCTGCTGGTCGGCCGGCCCCCAGGCCAGCCCGCCCAGGCGCAGCGGCTGCTCGATGCCGGCTACCGACAGCGGGCCGTTGGCCACTGCAGCGTCGCGCTTGAACACGCGGCCCAGTTCGAACACGCGCACACGCGTCGCGCGGCGGGCCTGGTTGTGGCGCAGCACCTGCACGAGGCTGCCAATCAGGCTGGTGCGCATCACCGACAGCGGCGCGGCGATGGGATTCAGCAGCTTGATGGGGTCGGTGACACCGGCCAGCTCGCGCTCCCAGCGTTCTTCGACAAAGCTGAAGTTGATGGTCTCGAAGTAGTCGCGTGCGGCAACGGCGCGGCGCAGCGCATGAGTGGCCTGGCGCGATTCCGAACCGGTGCGACCGACGATGGGCGCGAGCGGCGCGGTGGACGGCAGCGTCGGGTAGCCCAGTACACGGATGACTTCCTCGATGAGGTCTTCCTCAATCAGGATGTCGAAGCGCCAGCTCGGCGGCGTGACGGTGATGACGCCGTCAGCAGCCGTGAACGGCAGGCCCAGGCGCGTGAACACGCCTTCGCACTGCGCCTGTGTCAGCGGCATGCCGATGACCTTGGCGGCCCGGGCGACGCGCAGGGCCACGGGCTTGCGCACCGGCACATTGGGCGACTGGTCGTCCATCGGGCCGACGCGCGTGTCCGGCGTGCCGCAGATGTCGATGATGAGCTGCGTGATGCGCTCGAGGTGCTCGACGGTCTGCGACGCATCGACACCTCGCTCGAAGCGGTGGCCGGCGTCGGTCGAGAAGTTGTAGCGACGGCCGCGGCCCATGACGGCCTCGGGCCACCAGAAGGCGGCCTCGACGTAGACGTTGCGCGTGTCGTCGGACACGGCGGTGTGGTCGCCGCCCATGATGCCGGCGAGGGACTCGACCTCGCGTGCATCCGAGATGACGCCGACCTTCTCATCCACGGTGATGGTGTTGCCATTCAGCAGCTTGAGCTGCTCGCCGGCCTTGCCCCAGCGCACGACCAGCTCACCGCTGATCTTGTCGAGGTCGAAGATGTGCGACGGGCGGCCGTACTCGAACATCACGTAATTGGAGATGTCGACGAGGGCAGTCACCGAGCGTTGGCCGCAGCGCTCCAGGCGCTGGACCATCCAGGCGGGCGTCTTGGCCTTGGTGTCGATGCCCTTGACGATGCGGCCGGAGAAGCGGCCGCACAGATCGGTCGCCTCGATCCGGATGGGCAGCTTGTCGTCGATGCCAGGCTTGACCGGCGGGAACTCGGCCTTGAGCAGCGGCGCGCCCGTCAGCGCGGCCACTTCGCGGGCGACGCCGAAGACGCTCAGGCCATGCCCCAGGTTGGGCGTGAGCTTCAGCGTGAACAGCGTGTCGTCGAGGTTGAGGTGCTTGCGGATGTCCTCGCCGATGACGGCATCGGCGGGCAGTTCCAGCAGGCCGCCGTGGTCTTCGCTGAGCTTGAGCTCGCGGGCCGAGCACAGCATGCCGAAGCTCTCGACGCCGCGCAGCTTGCCGACGCCGATCTTGAAGGGCTTGGTCGCGGCGTCAGAAGGCAGCTCGGCGCCCACGGTGGCCAGCGGCACCTTGATGCCCACGCGGGCATTGGGCGCGCCGCAGACGATCTGCAGCGGCTCAGGCCCACCAGCATTGACCTTGCAGACGCGCAGCTTGTCGGCGTTGGGATGCTGCTCGGCTTCGAGGATTTCGGCGACGACGATGCCGTGAAAGGGCGGCGCCACCGGGCGCAGCTCTTCGACCTCCATGCCGGACATGGTCAGCAGTTCGGCCAGTTTTTCAGTGGACAGCGGCGGATTGCAGAACTCGCGCAGCCAGGACTCGGGGAATTGCATAGCTCTTCTGAATTACTTGAACTGCGAGAGGAAGCGGAGGTCGCCGTCGAAGAAGGCGCGCAGGTCGTTGACGCCATAGCGCAGCATGGCCAGGCGGTCGATGCCGGAGCCGAAGGCGAAGCCGATATAGCGCTCGGGGTCCAGGCCCATGTTGCGGATCACCTGCGGGTGCACCTGGCCGGAGCCCGACACCTCCAGCCAGCGGCCCTTCAGCGGGCCGCTCTCGAACATGATGTCGATCTCGGCGCTGGGCTCGGTGAAAGGGAAGTAGCTGGGGCGAAAGCGCAGCTGCAGCTGGTCGGTCTCGAAGAAGGCGGTGATGAAGTTGAGATAGACCGCCTTCAGGTCCTTGAACGAAATGTTCTCGCCCACCCATAGGCCTTCGACCTGRTGGAACATCGGCGAGTGGGTCGCATCGCTATCGACGCGGTAAGTGCGGCCCGGCGCGATGACGCGGATTTCGGGCATGGTGTCCTGGCCCGCGTAGCGCTTGGCGTGGGCCTGGGCGTAGCGGATCTGCATCGGGCTGGTGTGCGGACGCAGGTTCAGCCAGGCGCCGTTCTCGTCCTTCATGTCGACGTAGAACGTGTCCTGCATGGAGCGGGCCGGGTGGTTCTCGGGGTTGTTCAGCGCCGAGAAGCTGTACCAGTCGGTCTCGATCTCCGGGCCGTCGGCGACGTCGAAGCCCATGGAGGCGAAGATGGCCTCGATGCGCTCCATCGCGCGCGTGATCGGGTGCAGGCCGCCGGTGCCGCGCTGGCGGCCGGGCAGGGTGACGTCCAGGGCCTCGGCCTTGAGTTGCTTCTCGAGCTCGGCGGCGGCGAGGGCATCGCGGCGGGCGGTCAGGGCGGCTTCGATGCCGACCTTGAGCTGGTTGATCTMGGCGCCACGGGTCTTCTTTTCCTCGATGCTGAGGGCACCCAGGCCCTTCATCAGTTCGGTCACGCGGCCGGACTTGCCGAGGAAGCGCGCCTTGGCGTTTTCGAGTTCGGCGGGCGTGGGCGCGGCGGCAAAGTCGCTGCGTGCCGCTTCAAGAAGAGCGTCGAGATCAGACATTCGGAATTCGGAATGAAAAAGGGCCGACCCTGGTGGGCCGGCCCTGAAAGTTTGCGTGCCCCGACGCGAGCCAGGGCGAATCGCAATCAGGCGAGCGCGGCCTTCACCTTGGCGAAGATGCTGGCAAAACCAGCCGGGTCGTTCACGGCCAGATCGGCGAGGACCTTGCGGTCGATCTCGATCTGGGCCTTCTTCAGACCCGCCACGAACTTGCTGTAGGACAGACCCAGACCACGCGATGCAGCGTTGATACGGGCGATCCAGAGCTGGCGGAAGACGCGCTTCTTGGTACGACGGTCACGGTAGGCGTATTGGCCCGCCTTCATCACCGCCTGCTTGGCGATGCGGAAGACGTTCTTACGACGACCCCGGAAGCCCTTGGCCAGAGCCAAGACCTTCTTGTGACGGGCACGAGCGGTTACACCACGTTTGACGCGAGGCATGTGTTTCTCCTTGAGTCAGTGATGAATTACAGGCCAGCAAAGGGCAGCATCTGAGCGATGTGACCCATGTTGGTTTCGTGCACGGTGACGGCGCCGCGGAGCTGACGCTTGTTCTTCGTGGTCTTCTTGGTCAGGATGTGGCGCTTGAACGCCTGACCGCGCTTGACGGTGCCACCCGGACGAACGCGAAAACGCTTTTTCGCGCTGCTCTTGGTCTTCATTTTGGGCATGTTGATGCTCCTTCTAAGTGCGTCCCTGGGGCGGCGCCGGTGAGCCCGGCGCACTTGTTGGCCTCAGGAGACTAATGAACCCGTCGGCGACCAAACCGGCGGGTTGAACTCTTCGGTCTTTAGCGCTTTTTGGGCGCCAGGACCATGATCATCTGCCGACCTTCGAGCTTCGGCATGTTCTCAACGATCGCCACGTCGGCCAGTTCGTCGCGAATCCGCTCCAGCAGGCGCATACCGATGTCCTGGTGGGTGATTTCACGGCCCCGGTAGCGCAGCGTGACCTTGCCCTTGTCACCGTCTTCGGCGATGAAGCGGCGCAGATTGCGCATCTTGATCTGGTAGTCGCCTTCGTCCGTGCCCGGGCGGAACTTGACTTCCTTGATCTCGATGATCTTCTGCTTGGACTTGGCTTCGGCAGCGCGCTTTTGCTCCTGGTACTTGAACTTGCCGTAGTCCATCAGCCGGCAGACCGGCGGATTCGCGGTGGCAGAGATCTCGACCAGATCCACATCCATGTCGCCCGCCATACGCAGGGCTTCCTGGATGCTGACGACGCCGATGGGTTCGTTCTCGGGGCCGTTCAGACGGACTTCGGGAGCCATGATTTCGCGGTTCAACCGGTGCTTGCGCTCCGGAATCGCACGACGGTCAGCAAACGTAGCGATGGTGTAGACCTTTCAACGGGCCCCCAGGCGAGAGGCCCAAACAAAACAAATCGCGCCCGAAAGGCTTCAGACCTTGGTGGTGATGTCTGCGGAGATCCGAGAGAGGAAGTCCTGCAGGGGCATCACGCCGAGGTCCTGGTTGCCACGGGCGCGTACCGCAACGCTGCCATTCGCCTTTTCCTTGTCGCCTACGACGAGGATGTACGGCAGCTTTTGCATGGAATGCTGGCGGATTTTATAGGTGATCTTCTCGTTGCGCAAATCTGCTGAGGCCCTAAGCCCTTGTTTTTGCAGCGATTTCACAATTTCAGACACGTAATCGGCCTGCGCGTCGGTGATATTGGCCACCACGACCTGCGTCGGAGCCAGCCAGACGGGCAGCGCGCCGGCATGCTGCTCGATCAGGATGCCGATGAAACGCTCCAGGCTGCCGACGATTGCGCGGTGCAGCATGACGGGTGTCTTGTGCTGGCCGTCCTCGTCGACGAACTCGGCGCCCAGGCGCCCCGGCATCGAGAAATCGACCTGCATCGTGCCGCACTGCCATTGGCGGCCGAGGGCGTCCTTCAGCGTGTACTCGATCTTGGGGCCGTAGAAGGCGCCGTCTCCGGGGGAGATGATGAAGTCCACGCCCGAGGCACGCAGCGATTCCATCAGCGCGTGCTCGGCCTTGTCCCAGACCTCGTCGGAGCCGATGCGGGCGTCAGGGCGCGTCGCGACTTTGTAGATGATGTCCGTGAAGCCGAAGTCCGTGTAGACCTTCTGCAGCAGGGCCGTGTAGGCCACGCACTCGGCCAGGATCTGGTCTTCCGTGCAGAAGATGTGGCCATCGTCCTGCGTGAAGCCGCGCACGCGCATGATGCCGTGCAGGCCGCCGGTGGGCTCGTTGCGATGGCACTGGCCGAACTCGCCGAAGCGCAGCGGCAGGTCGCGGTAGCTCTTGACGCCGTGCTTGAAGATCAGGATGTGGCCCGGGCAGTTCATCGGCTTGAGCGCGTAATCGCGCTTCTCCGACTCCGTCGTGAACATGTTGTCGCGGTACTTGTCCCAGTGGCCCGTGGCCTCCCACAGCGTCTTGTCGAGCAGCTGCGGGCCTTTGACCTCCTGGTAGCCGTTGTCGCGGTAGACGCGGCGCATGTACTGCTCCACCTCCTGCCAGACCGTCCAGCCCTTGGGATGCCAGAAGACGACGCCGGGGGCGTGCTCGTCGATGTGGAAGAGGTCCAGCTCCCTGCCGAGGCGGCGGTGGTCGCGCTTCTCAGCTTCCTCCAGCATCACCAGGTACTTCTGGAGGTCGTCCTTGGTCGCCCAGGCCGTGCCGTAGATGCGTTGCAGCATCTCGTTGCGATGATCGCCACGCYAGTAGGCGCCGGCCACCTTCATCAGCTTGAAGTGCTTGAGCTTGCCCGTGCTGGGCACGTGGGGACCGCGGCACAGATCTTCAAACGCGCCCTCGGCGTACAGCGATACGTCCTGGTCGGCCGGGATGCTTTCGATGATCTCGGCCTTGTAGGCCTCGCCCATGGCCTTGAAGTGCGCCACCGCCTCGTCGYGCGGCAGCACGCGGCGCGAGACCTTCTCGTCCTTCCTGGCCAGCTCGGTCATCTTGGCCTCGATGGCGGCCAGATCGTCGGGCGTGAACGGGCGCTTGTAGGCAAAGTCGTAATAGAAGCCGTTCTCGATGACCGGGCCGATGGTGACCTGGGCGTCGGGGTAGAGCGACTTGACCGCGTAGGCCAGCAGGTGGGCCGTCGAGTGGCGGATCAGCTCCAGGCCATCGGCATCCTTCTCGGTGACGATGGCGAGCTGCACGTCGTGGTCGATGACGTGGCTGAGGTCGACGACCTTGCCGTCGACCTTGCCGCCGAGGGCGGCCTTGGCCAGGCCGGCGCCGATGCTGGCGGCGACGTCGCCGACCGACAGCGCGGCGGGGTATTCACGGCGCGAGCCGTCGGGGAGTTGAATCGAAATCATGGGTGCTCCGAAGAGGCGACAAACAAAAAAGCGCGGCCACTTGCCGCGCTTTGTTTGTGCCCGAAGGCGAGAAGACGTGACGAGCCGCGGCCGACTAACTACCGGTAAACGGGAACGTAGTTCGYGGTGTCATAACCAGGGTGCCTTTCTCGCTCTTGTGAGGGGAGGAAGGCGAGATTCTAAAGCGGCAGGGCGGAAATGGAGTCGCGCTGGGCCAACGCAGCGAATTCATCGGCCAGGCGCTGGCTTTCCGTCACGGCGACGCGCCAGCGGCGGCGGCGCTCGGCGGCGTCCAGCGCCATGAAGTCATTGCGGTCGGGCAGCTTGGCGCCGGGCAGCCTGGCGATGAAATCGGGCGACGGGCACAGCAGCACGACGTTGTCGAGGAAGTCCGTCGAGCGGTGGCGGTGTTTCAACGCCTTGTCCAGCCAGCCGGGCACCACCTGGCGCTGGAAATGCGGGTAAAGCACCAGCGGCGCGGTGGACGACTGCAGTGCGCGGTAGTCCAGGTGCAGGTGGTAGTCGGTGATGCCTCCGTCCCAGTAGGCGCCGCGCGGCGCGCCGGGCAAGTCGTGCTGGGCCTGCAGCCAGAAAGGGATGGAGCAACTCGCCAGCAACGCGCCGCGCAGGTTGGCGCGCGACAGATGCACCTCGCGGCTGGTGAAGTCGTTGAGCTTCAGCGGCAGGCGGTCGCGCGGGTCGGAGAAGACGACGCGCTCCAGGAAGCGGCCCAGCAGCGGGCGTGACATGGCGTTCGCCGCGAACGCGCCGAGGTAGCCCAGAGGCGTGCGCAGCTTGCCTTCTCGCGCCAGCAAGCCAGCGCGGCCTCGCGACGTGACCACGTGCAGGCGCAGCCGCGGGTGGGCCAGCACTTCGGCCTCGCGGCCCTCGAAGATATCGCCCAGGATCTCGCCGAAGCGCTTGCTGACACCCTCGGGCCGCGGGCGCTTCTCGCCGGGCAACACGTCGTACTCCTGTGTCACATAGGCCTCGGCCATGGTGTTGAACGCATCCGGCACGTCGCGGTGCGCCAGCGCAGCCGTGGCCATGCGCCAGGCACCGATGCTGGCGCCGACGAGATGCACCGGATGCTGGCTTTGCGGCAGCCATTCACCGAAGACGAAACGGTCCAACCCGTTGAGGATCAGCCCCTTGGGACCGCCGGCGGCAGCGGGAATCAAACCAATATCCTCGGCGCGCAGGCCGCGCTCGGCCAGCCGCGCTTTCGCGGCCGGGCCGGCAAAGACCTGCAGGGCGCCCGAGCTCATGCGCTGAAGATAGCCCGGATCAGAACTTGTGTTCCCAGTTCACTGCCCACCATGGCACCGGATCGCGACGGTTCAGGTTGTAGTCGGGCGTGCCGATGATGACGACCCGCGTGCCCTGTTGGGGCTGGAACAGGCCGTTGACGCTGACGCGCACGCTGTCCTGCTTGCTGACTTGCATCGCCGCAAAGGCGTCCAGCGAGCGCGAGGCCAGCGAAGTCTGGCTCTGCAGCACGCTTTGGCGTACGTCGAACTCTGGTGCGATCTGTGCGCTGAATCCCATGTTGATGGGCAGACTCTTGAACCGATAGTCCGCACCGAAGTTGAATTGCCATGGCTGCTGGCCTTCCAAACGGTTGTCGGGGCCGGGGATGTCGGCGACCGTGGACCGGTACAGGTTCAGCGACGCACGCAGATTGAGGTTGGTGCTGGGCTCGAAGAGGCTCGGGAAGAGTTCGCCGGCGCGGCCCTTGACCTCCAGCTCCAAGCCCTGGGTCGTGGCCTTGCTGAGATTGATCTGGGTGATGACGTAGCGCTGCGTGTCGGCATAGTCGACGGTCATCAACCGCGGGCGGTCGGTGCGGATCAGGTTGGTGATGCGGCGATGGAAAACGCCAACGGAGATCAGCCCCCCGGCCGGAAGGTACTTCTCGTAGGCCACGTCCAGCCCCGTGGCCAGTTCAGGCTTGAGCTGCGGGTTGCCGATGCGGTCGGGACCAAGCTCGGTGTTGATGTGGGCATTGGGACCGCGCACCTCGTAATCGGTGTTGACGGTCGGCCGGGCGATGAGCTGCTGGACGTCGGCAGCCTTGTAGCTGCGCGTGAGGCTGGCGCGCACCAGGTCGCGGCCCTTGGGGTCGGGCTTGAAGTTCAGGTGCAGCAATGGCGTGGTGACCTTGCTGGTGCTGGCGAACTGGCTGCTTGCGCCCTCGCTGGCCATCTTGATCTGCTCGTGGCGAACGCCGGCATAGGCCGACCATTGCGGGTTGATCTCCCACTCGTCCTGCACATACAGGGCCGAGCGCGTGATCGTCGCGTCGAAGGGCTGGCCTTCGACGCCGGTCAGCAGGTCCTCCCATTTGGGGTTGGCCTTGCGGTAGTCGAACTGCTGGGTGCGACGGCTTTCGTCACGCGTGCGACGTTCCAGTTCGGCGCCGGTGGTCACGGTGTGGGCATCGCCAGCGTACTGGCTGTATTTGCCCGACAGCGTCGTGTTGCGATTGCGGTTTTCGCCGGTGGTGAGGCGGTCGATCGCCGGCGTGCCGTCCTTGTTGCGGCCGAAGAAGCCGGAGTTGAAGTCCGCGCCGCCACTGCCCGCACCAGCGCGCAACTCGATGCGGCGGTCCTCGCCGAAGCGGTTGTTGTATTGCAGATTGACCCGCTGGGCCGAGAAGGTGCCACGGTTGCGGGTGGTGTCGAGCAGGCTGGGCGGCAGCACGCTCTTGCTCGGCGTGGCCGGGTCTGCGAACAACACCTCGGTGGTGTTGGCGCCTTCGCTGCGGAAGCGGTTCTGGATGAAGAAGCCCTGCACGCTCAGCGTCTCGTCGTCGCCGAGCTTCCAGTTCAGGCGCGGCGCCATGTTGAAGCCCTGGCCGAACGAGCGGTCGCGCCCGCTGTTGCGCAGGCCGGTGAGGCCGCGGTCACGCACGCGGTCGCCCTCGTTCTCGTTGACGAAATTCCACTGTTGGACATTGATCGGCAGCACGAAACCCAGGCCGCCGATGACGCGGTCGCCATAGGTGAAGCCGGCGTTGATGACGGGCTTTTCCGACGCATAGGCCATTCCCAGCCGCAGGTCCTTCTGCACGACGCGCGGGGCGTCCTTCAGGATGATGTTGAGCGTGCCGGCAATGGCCTGGGCGCTCTGGTCGGCCGTCGGGGCCTTGCTGACCTCCAGCCGCTCGACCTGGGCGGGGTTCAGGTTGTCCAGGCTGAAGCCCGGGGGCGCCGGCTCGCCGTTGACGAGGATCTGCGTGTAGGCGCCGCCCAGGCCGCGCATGCGCAGCTGGCCGCCGGAGACGTTGATGCCCGGCAGGCGCTTGAGCACATCGCTGAGCTGGGTGTCGCCGTATTTGTCCAGCTCGTCGCGGCCATAGAGCTGCTTGGCCACGGGCTCGCGGCGGCGCAGGTCGGTGTCGGTCTGCTGGCGCGTCACCGAGACGCGTTCGAGTTGGTTGTTGCTGGGCGTGGGTGAGTTGTTCGAGGCGCGGTCGACCTCCTGCTGGGCCAGGACCAGGGCTGGGCTGAGCAGAAGCAGCAAGGCGAGGGCGGGGGTTTTCAAGACGGACTCCGAGAGATGCGATTCAGCGCGCGGCGCGCACCATAGCGGCAGCGCTGTCATGGCGCGGCGGTGCTGCGACCAGTTGCGGGTTCAGGGGCACCAATCGACGCCCCGCGGTGCGGGCCGCGATCATGGCAGCTCGCTGTGGCAATGACGAAGGTCAGCGCTTGAGCTTGGCAAAGGCCGCGGCCATCGCACCGCCGGCAGGGGCCTGGGAGTCCTGAGACTGGCGCGGGCCACGTTCGTTGCGCGCCGCGGGGCGGAAGTTGTTGTCCGGCTTCGGGCCTCGCGGTGCCTGGGTGTCCAGCTTCATCGTCAGGGAAATGCGTTGGCGCGCCAGGTCCACTTCCAGCACCTTGACCTTGACGATGTCGCCGGTCTTGACCACCTCGCGCGCATCGCTGACGAACTTGTTGGACAGCTGGCTGACATGGATCAGGCCGTCCTGGTGCACGCCCAGGTCGACGAAGGCGCCGAACTGCGCGACGTTGCTGACCGTACCTTCGAGCAGCATGCCGGGCTGCAGGTCCTTCACGTCTTCGACGCCGTCATTGAAGCGGGCCACCTTGAAGTCGGGGCGCGGGTCGCGGCCGGGCTTTTCCAGCTCGGCCAGCACGTCCTTGACGGTGATGAGGCCGAACTTCTCGTCGGCCAGCAGTTCGGGCTTGAGCGTACGCAGCACCTCGCTGCGGCCGACGACGTCAGCGGCCGGGCGCTTGAGGATGCTGAGCGCCTTCTCGACCAGCGGATAGGTCTCGGGGTGGACGCCGCTGAAGTCCAATGGGTTGTCGCCGCCACGGATGCGCAAAAAGCCTGCCGCCTGCTCGAAGGTCTTGGGGCCGAGGCCGCTGACGTCCAGCAATTGCTGGCGGCTTTTGAAGGCGCCATTCGCGTCGCGCCAGCGCACGATGCTGCTGGCGACCGACGCCGACAGGCCCGACACGCGGGCCAGCAGGGCCTGCGAGGCGGTGTTCAGGTCCACACCGACCTTGTTCACGCAGTCCTCGACGACGGCGTCCAGCGTGCGCGCCATCTCGCTCTGGTTCACGTCGTGCTGGTACTGACCGACGCCGATGCTCTTGGGGTCGATCTTGACCAGTTCGGCCAGCGGGTCCTGCAGGCGGCGCGCGATGGATAYGGCGCCGCGCAGGCTCACGTCCAGGTCGGGCAGCTCCTTGGAAGCGAACTCCGACGCCGAGTAGACCGAAGCGCCCGCCTCGCTGACGACGACGCGCTCGATCTGCACCGAGGCGTCCAGCGCCTGTAGCTTCTTGATCAGCTCGCCGGCCAGCTTGTCGGTCTCGCGGCTGGCCGTGCCATTGCCGATGGCGATCAGGTTGACGCCGTGCGTGGCGCAAAGCTTGGCCAGCGTGTGCAGGCTGCCATCCCAGTCGCGGCGGGGCTCATGCGGGTAGACGGTGGAGGTGTCCAGCACGCGGCCGGTGTCGGAGACGACCGCCACCTTCACGCCGGTGCGGATGCCCGGGTCCAGCCCCATGACGACGCGCTTGCCGGCGGGTGCGGCCAGCAGCAGGTCGCGCAGGTTCTCGGCGAAGACCTTGATGGCGGTCGCTTCCGCCGCCTCGCGCAGTCGGGCGAACAGGTCGCGCTCCAGGCTCAGCGACAGCTTGACCTTCCAGGTCCAGCCCACGGTCTTGCGGATCAGCGTGTCACCGGGGCGGTTGGCATGGCGCCAGCCGAGGTGGCTCGCGATGCGGCCTTCAGCGAGGGTGGGCTGGCCGGCGACGACTTCTTCGTCCAGCACCAGCTTGGCATCCAACAGTTCTAGCGTGCGCCCGCGAAAGACGGCGAGCGCGCGGTGCGACGGCACCGTCTTGATGGTTTCGGCGTAGTCGAAGTAGTCGCGGAACTTGGCGTTGTCCGGCGTGTCCGGGCTCTTGCCGTCCATCAGCTTGGACTGGAAGAGACCGACGTCCCACAGCCACCCGCGCAACTTTCCCACCAGCACGGCATCCTCGGCCCAGCGCTCGGCAAGCAGGTCGCGCACGCCATCCAGCACCGCGTGGGCATCGGCAAAACCGGCCTCGGCGTTGATGAAGCTCGCGGCTTCATCGAGCGGCGTCAGTGATGGGTCTGCGAAGAGCTTGTCCGCCAACGGCTCCAGCCCCGCCTCACGGGCGATCAGGCCCTTGGTGCGACGCTTGACCTTGTAAGGCAGGTAGAGGTCTTCCAGCTCCTGCTTGGTCGGTACCGTGCGGATGGCGGCTTCGAGCTCCGGCGTCAGCTTGCCCTGCTCGGCGATGGACTTGAGCACCGCCTCGCGGCGCTCGGCCAGTTCACGCAAGTACGCCAGGCGGGCGTCGAGCTCACGCAACTGGATGTCGTCGAGACCGTCGGTGGCCTCCTTGCGGTAGCGGGCGATAAAGGGCACGGTGGCCCCGCCATCCAGCAGCTCGACGGCAGCCTGCACCTGGGCGGGCCGAACCTTCAGTTCGGCGGCAATCTGGGAAACGATCAGCTTGTTGTCCAAAACGGGCTCTGGAAATCGGGCGAAAAGCCTGCGATTTTCCCACACGGGTTTCCTGCAACGGGATACCTGAAACCCGTCGCGCGACTTCTCCAGGTTTTCCGTCGCGCAGGGCGCCGCCCGCTGCCGCGGACCGGCGGGCCCTGAGTGTCAGCAGCGCAGGCGGCGGCGCGTGGCAAGACCCAGGCCGATGAGGCCGGCCACAAGCATCGCAGCCGATGCCGGCTCGGGCACGGCTGAGACGGCAGTGAAGGGCTGTGCCGCGTCGTTGCCGATGCGGATGCTCGTGACGTCGAGCGTGTGCGAGAAGTCGGCCGCGGCGCCGTTCTGCGCACCCGTGAACAGGAAGGCGCCTACCATGTAGAAGTAGCGGCCGCAGGCGGGCGAGATGGGGGTCTGGCAGTCGATCCGCGTGCCATTGGCGCTCACGTGGAGGGTGGTGTCGACGTCCAGCGAGCGGCCCATGGTGCCGCTTTGCGCACCGAACACGTCGAGATGGGTCTGCGTGCTGGGGTGGGCAGCGATGAGTTGCTGCAGCAGGGGATCGCCCCCGACTTCGAAGGCATCGAGCCCCGCGGTCTTTAACAAGGCGTACTGGCTTTCGGCCGTGAAGTTGGCTTGCGAGCCGACGACGAACGCGGTGACGGCAGCGCCCGAGCGGTCGGCGCCCAGGGCGCGGTCACCCGTCGTCGCCAGATGGCCATCGAGCTTCAGGTCAAACTGAACGGTCGTGTCCTGGTCCAGCATGGCCCAGTAGCCCACGAAGGAATGGCCGACTGCAACGCTGCTGATGGCGGTCGGATTCAACGGAGCCAGCGCGGAGGCCGACGCACCGAGGCTGGTCGGTCCGACGCGGGCGAAGGCCGAGGCCAGCTTGTCATGGACGGCTTGCGAGTCAGTCGCGCTGCGGCTCAGCTGGGCAGCGGACGGAAAGTTCAACCAGGCGCCGTCCTGGCTGAGCGTGCCGTCGATGATCGTGCCGGCCGTGGCCTCGTTGGTGGCAACAAACCACTGGTTCAGTTCCAGCCCGTACAGGTTGGACGCATTGGGCATGCCCAGGGAAATGGGCGGCAAGGTCGCGTCGGCCGATGCCGGGAGGTGGGCGAACGCGGCGGTCAGGCTCAGGGCCAGGATGGCGAGGCGCAGGGACGTCATGAGATGTGGCGTTAGCAGGGACGGCGGAGTCTAGGAGTCGCTTCGGCTCACTCCGTCCCCGTGGCACCCAAGGGCTAGGGATGCCTGCCGGTCGGATTGCAACCAGCTGTGACTGTCAGGACGTCAGCCAAGCCGCAAGCCCGGCTGCTGCCGCGCGCCCGCTTGCCATGCTGGCCGTCAGCAGATAGCCGCCGGTGGGCGCCTCCCAATCCAGCATCTCGCCGGCGACGAAAACGCCGGGCAGGGCGGTCAGCATCAGGCCACCGGTCAGCGCCTCGAAGCGCACGCCGCCGGCCGTGCTGATGGCTTCGGCCACGGGGCGGGGCGCGTGCAGCGTCAGCGGCAGATGCTTCAGCGCGGCAGCCAGCGTAGTGGCGTCCAGCATCTGCTCACGCGTCAGCAACTCGTGCAGCAGGCCGAGCTTGAGTGGGTTCAGGTGCAGGCGGCTCTTCAGGTGCGAGGACAGGGACCGGCTGCCGCGCGGGTGCCTGACCTCGGCGAGCACGCGCTCGGGCGCCAACTGGGGCAGCAGGTCCAGGTGCAGCGTGGCGACGCCGTCACGCGCGATCTGCTCGCGCAATGTGCTGCTCGCTGCATACACCAACGAGCCCTCGATGCCTGTGGCCGTGAAGACGAACTCGCCGGCGCGATTCGCGAAGCCTTCGGTCTCGAGTGCGACCGGCTTGATCGGTTGGCCGGCGAACTCGGTGGCAAAGCGTTCGCTCCAGCCGGGGCCGTCGGCGTGGGCCGCGGTGRGCCCCACGTCGAAGCCGCAATTGGCGGGATGCAGCGGCGCGATGTCCACGCCCCGCGCAGCGAGCCGCTCGACCCAGTCGCCGTCCGAGCCGAGTTGGGGCCAGGAAGCGCCACCCAGCGCGAGCAGCGTGGCGCGTGGTGTCACCAGGCGTTCACCGTCGGGCGTGTCCAAGCGCAGCGCGCCATCGTCAGTCCAGCCCGTCCAGCGGTGCCGCATCGCGAACTTCACGCCGGCCGCGCGCAGGCGGTGCAGCCAGGCGCGCAGCAGCGGCGCAGCCTTCAGGTCTTTCGGAAACACGCGGCCCGAGGTGCCGACGAAGGTCTCGACGCCCAGTCCCGAGGCCCAGTCGCGCAGCGCGTCGCCGTCAAAGGCGCGCAACAGCGGCTCGATCTGCGCGGCGCGCTCACCGAAGCGGCCGACAAAAGGCTCGAAGGGCTCGGAATGGGTCAGGTTGAGGCCGCCCTTGCCGGCAAGCAGGAATTTGCGGCCCACGCTGGGCTTGGCGTCGAAGACGGTGACCGCCAGGCCGGCGGCGGCCAGCACTTCGGCCGCCATCAGCCCGRCAGGGCCGCCGCCGATGATGGCGATATCGGCCGTGAGATCTTTGGGATGCATGCCGGATTCTAGGAACCCGTACTCGCGGCGCTGTGTTTGGGCTGTGCTTTCCGCCTCTCAGGCCCGTACCGGCGGTTTCGCCCCCGCCGGCGCCAGGGCGTTGTTGCCCCAGCACTGCTCGTACTTCCAGCCTGTCAGTTCCTCGGCCACGGCGCGCGCCTGCGCAGGGGCGTCGGCGATGCGGCCGCCGGCCTTGATGCGGGCGATTTCTTCCAGCAAGACGGCGTGGTTCTTGCGGTCGAGCTTCATCTGGGTGGTGTAGTAGATGCCGCCCAGCGCCAAGCCGATGACGCCCAGCGTGAAGATGCCGACGATGGCGTTGATCGCGCTCTCCGGCTGTGTGGCCTGGCCGGAAAGGAAGCCGAACTGGCCGAGGATCCAGCCCATGACAAAGACGACAGCCGAGCGCGTGATCTTGCCTGCGAAGGTCATGGCGCCGGCATAGATGCCTTCGCGCCGCCGCCCGGTCAGCACCTCATCGACGTCGGCCAGGAAGGTGTAGACCGTCCAGGGGATGTAGTAGACCCCGCCGGTGCCCAGGCCGAACACGGCCGTGACGGCGAAGAGGGCGATGGCCGTGGTCTGCTTGCTCCAACCCAGGTAGAACAGCGCGGTATAGGCCAGCACGCTGCCGCAAACGATGAGCAGGGCAATACGGTAGGGTCGCGCAAAACCGAACTTGATGCACAGGCCGATGAATAGCATGGTGGATATCAGCTGCATCACCGAGCTGAAGCTGTTCAGGTAGCCGACAACGGCCTTGTCCTGCCCCATGCAGAAGACGATGAAATAGGTAAATATCGAAGCAAACAACCATTCCGCCCCAAACCCCAGCAGATACATGCCGAGGTGTTTGCGGAAGATCTTCAGATGGAAGGTGGACAGCATGTCCATGCCGAGTTTCTTGAGCGCCTGGCCCAGGCTGCCGGCACGCTCCTGCACCACTTCATGCACGGGCCGCTCCCAAGAGGAGAGGTAGAGGGCAGTCATGGCGCCGCACATGATGAGGGCGTAGATGATGCCGGTCAGCAGGAAGGGCGTGGCCGATTCCTTGCTGTAGACCAGGAAGAGCTGGGCCGGGATGAAGGCGGCCAGGAAGTTGGCCGCCTTGCCGAACATGGCCTTGGCGCCGGTGAGTTTGGAGCGGGCCGAAAAATCCGTGGTCATCTCGGTCGCCAGGGTTTCATACGGCACCATGATCGAGGTATAGACCAGCTCGAAGAGGGCATACATGCTCAGGTAGTACCAGAACCCGAAACCCTCGATCCACATCAGTGGATAGAGCAGCACCAGGGGTATGCCCGTCAAGATGAAAAAACGCCGGCGCCCGAACTTTCGGCCCAATCGCGTGTTGTAGAAGTTGTCGCTGATATACCCCATCACGGGGTTGCTGATGGCATCCAGGATGCTGGCCAGGGAGAAGATCGTGGCCGCCTCGACGACCGTCAGACCGCAGAAGGTCGTGTAGAAATAGAGCAGCCATGCGGCCGCAATGGCCAGGGCACCGCTGCCCAGCAGGTTGGCGCCGCCGTAGCTCAGCGTGTGCCTCATCGAGATCGTTTTGCTCATGACTTGCTGTCTCTCATTTAACTGGAAGACAGTTTCATTTTTTGTGGCCTGCCGTTCCGTGAAGCAAGTATCCCATTTAC
>NZ_JBFULE010000049.1:0-17984 GCF_056400485.1 Roseateles sp. P5_B10 | reverse complement strand
GGCCCATGCAGTCGAGTTGATCGCCAGCCAGGGCCTGCCAAGCGTCGCGGAGACCAGTGCCTTCAGCGAGCGGGCGATGCTGGCTTACGGGCTGATCATGCAAAGCCTGGCCTATGAGGGTGCGGGCATGAAGGCAGAGGTCATCTCGCGCCTTGATGCGCAGATCCCTGAGGTCTTCCGAGGCATGCACGCCGACATCGCGCGCATGAGGGCTGCAGCCGCTCAGCGGCCGCAGCTGGCGGAGCGCTTCGATGCCATCGAGGCTGCCCTCGCGAAGCTGGAGAAGGCCACCGCCGGCGCGCTGGACATGAAGAGTGGCGGCCTGGCGGCTTCGGCGATGTTCATGACGGGTGCAGAAGGGGCCTTCGCAGAACTGAAGAAGCAGGMCGCCGTATTGACGGAGGAGCAGCTGACTTCCGGCCGGGCGCAGGCGGCGGCGGCGACGGATGCCGTCGCCTTCGGCAACCGCCTGACCATCGGGCTGGCCGCGGCCGCATTGCTGCTGTCGGCCGTCGTGATCTGGGTGTGCGTCAACGTCATCACCGGCCCATTGCGCCGGGCATTGGATATCGCGCGGGACGTGGCGGGCGGCAACCTGCGGCGGCATGAGATCCAGGCCGGGCGCGATGAGACGGGGCAGGTTCTCCGTGCACTCGATCAGGTGTCGCTGCAGTTGAGCCAGACCATCAACAACATCCGTGAAGCGGCCGACCAGATTGATACGGCGTCTGGCGAGATCGCGCAGGGCAACCAGGACCTGTCCATGCGCACCGAGCAGACCGCCGCGGCCTTGCAGCAGACGGCAGCCACCATGGCGCAGCTGGCCGAGGCCATCCGCACGAATGCTGCGACGGCGCAAGAGGCCACGCGCATTGCATCCGATGCCTGGGCCTTCGCGCGCGAAGGAGGCACGGCCGTGGACGCCGTGGTCCAGACGATGCAGGGTATCAACGACCAGGCCAAGCGGATCAGCGAAATCATCGGCGTCATCGATGGCATCGCGTTCCAGACGAACATCCTGGCGCTCAATGCAGCGGTGGAAGCCGCGCGCGCCGGCGAGCAGGGCCGCGGCTTCGCGGTGGTGGCTCAGGAGGTGCGTGCGCTGGCCGGGCGCAGCGGCGTGGCCGCCAAGGAGATCCGCACCCTCATCGGCGACTCGGTGAACCGGATCAGCGATGGCTCGCACAAGGTGCAGCATGCCGGCCAGACCATGCAAAAGATCGTCGCCTCGATCGAGCAGGTGTCCACCATGGTGACCGAGATGTCTTCCGCCAACGCCGAGCAGGCTTCCGGCTTCGAGCAGGTGAACGTGGCGGTCGGCCGCATGGACCAGGCGACACAACAGAACGCCGCGCTCGTGGAGCAGGCTGCGGCGGCTGCGGAGTCGTTGAAGCAGCAATCCAGGGAACTGATGCGGACCATCCAGGTTTTCACGATCACGTGAGGTGACGGGAGGTCACGACTTGGCCTGCGGCGCCTGACCTGTTACTCGGGCCTGCCGCGACGCGAACCGGGTTCGTCACTCAGAATGCGACTTGCCCCGTCGGGCAAACAGAGGACGCCTCGATGCAATCCTTGGAACATGCAGCATTGGGCACCCACCTGAAGCGTCGGCGCGGCGCTATTCTGCAGGCATGGCGGATGGCGGTGACGTCTGACCCGGCGCTGACCAGTGGGGCCGCGCTGCCTCGGGCCCAGCTCCACGACCACATTCCAGCGCTGTTGGTCAACTTTGAGCGCAAGCTGGCCGGCGGCGAGATGGCGGCGGACGTGGACGATGACGAGCGCCATCAGGGCGACGCCGCAGCCCACGGCTTGCACCGTTGGCAGCAAGGCTTCGACCTTGGCGAGGTGACACGCGAACTCGGGCGCTTGAACGAGTGTGTCGTGGTGGAGCTGGAGGACTACGCGGCCGCCAACTCCGGGCTCCACCTCGCGGTGATGGCCGAGGCGCGCAGGATCTGGGCGCAGCAATGCGGTGACGCCATCAGCGCCAGCGTGTCGCAATATTTCCAGCTGCAGCAGATCGAGGCGAGCAGCCATATCCGCGATCTCGAACAGGCCCTGCAGTCCTTGCGCGAGCTGGAGCAGGAGCGCGCCAGCCTGTGGCAGCAGGCGGCGCATGACCTGCGCGGCAGCCTCGGCGTCGTGGCCACCGTCACCGCGGGCCTCGCGTCGCCAAAGGCGTCCGAGCCGATGCGCGGCGGCTTTTTGCGCCTGCTTGACCGCAATGTCGGCTCGCTCAGCCATCTGCTAAACGACGTGACCAGCCTCGCCCGCTTGCAGGGCGGCCTCGAACACCGCAACCTGGAACTCGTCGATGCCGCCGCGGTGCTCGGCGCGCTGTGCGAAGACCTGCAGCCGCATGCACAGGAGCGCGGGCTCTACCTGAAGTTCAACGGGGTCGCCGCCTTGCCCGTGGAGGGCGACGCGGTCAAGACCCGGCGCATCGCCCAGAACCTCGTGATCAACGCGATCAAGTACACACGCAGTGGCGGCGTCACGGTCAGTTGCGGAGACTGTGCGTCTGGCGACATGGAACGCTGGTTTCTCGAGGTCAGCGATACCGGGCCGGGCTTTCACGCCGGGCCCGGCTCGCAGTTGGCGGGCGCGCTGGAGGAAGCGACCGACCAGGCCAAGCAGGTCGTGGCCGACCACGCCACGGGCGCGATCACGCATGTCAGCGTGGACCTGGCTGACGTGCATCCCTCACCGGAAGACGCGCGGCCGGTCCAGCAGCAACCGGGCGAAGGCATCGGGCTGTCGATCGTCAAGCGCCTTTGCGATCTTCTGGATGCGACCACCGAGCTGCAATCTCAGGGCGGTGTCGGCACGACCTTCCGCATCCTGCTGCCCAGGCGGTACGACGAAGGCTCGGCAAAGTAGCCCGCCCGCACCGGCATCGGCGTGCCGGTCGCGAGTGCAGAGTCCCAGCGCCGGTGCGAGCGCGAAAGGCCTCATCGCAAGCCGACCTGCCCCTTCCATGCATTCAGGATCTTGGCCCGGTCCCACGCCCGCCCGGCCTTCATCGTCCACGCCACTTCAGGCAAAGCTGGCTTGGCCGCATCCAGCGGCGCGACGAAGGCAATGAGGTCGGCGCGCAGGCCAGGGGCCACGCGGCCGACATCGGCCGTGCGGCCCAGATAGGTCGCGCCGTTGGATGTCATGACCTTGACCGCCGTCGCGGCGTCAAAGCCGGCTTCGCGCAGCAGCTCGAACTGCCGCAATGACGACCAGCCGGGAATGACGCCGCCATAGCCCGTCGGATCGGTGCCGGCGACGAGCAGGCCGCCAGCGTCGTGGAAGCGCTTCTCCCAAATCATGTTCTTCGCAAGGATGCGCCCATGCGGGTTGGGGCCACCGCGCTGGATGGCGGTGTAGCGCAGCACGTATTGCTCGCGCAGCTGCGGCATCAGCAGGTCCAGCGCCGCGGCCGGGGCCATCGGGCGGCCATACGAGAAGGTCTCGAAGATGGTCAGCGTCGAGGTGAGAGCCACCTTGCGTTCGATCATCTGGCGCTGCAGGGCGGCCATGCGCGGGTCGTCGACGGCCAGCGCGTCGAGGGACTTCGGCACTGCGTCGCCGCTCGGGCAGGCGTCGGCCTGCTTGCCTTCGACGAAATCGCTGGCCGCGAAGAAGCCATGCTCCAGGTTGTCGATGCCCATGGCCGTGGCTTCAGCGTAGGTCACCGCACACAGGTGGGCCGTGACCTTGGCCTTGCGCTCGTGCGCAGCCTTGACGATCGCGTCGAGCTGCTCGCGCGTCAGGTGCATATAGCCCTTGTACGAGGTCGCGCCGACATCGGCCCAGTAGCCCACCTGGCGCACGGCGTCATCGGCCGATGCGAGCCGCGGCACCTGCGCGACGAAGGCCTGGATGCCATTCAGGAAGGGCGCCGTCACGTCGAGGTCGGGGCCCGGCGCGGTGCCGGCCTTGATGTCCTTCCAGGTGTTGAGGTCGGCATAGGGGCTCATGCTGCCGGCCGTACGCATCGTCGTCACGCCGCCGGCGAGATACAACAGTGGGAAGCTCTGGAAGAAGGCGCCGTAGCTGCCGCGCTCGGTCGGGTAGAAGAGGTGTTCGTGCAGCAGCACGAAGCCGGGCATCAGCGCGCCGCCGGCCAGGTCCTTCACCAGCGCGCCGGCCGGGGTCTTGAGCTCGGCGTCCGGGGCCACCGAGGCGATGCGGCCGTCGCGGATGAGCACGCTCATGTGCTCGCGCGGTGCCCCGCCCGTGCCGTCGAACAGCTGGGCATTTCGCAGCAGGGTGACGGGCGCGTTGAAGAGGGTGTAGCGCTCGGTGTCGCCCGGCACTGGCGGCGCTTGCGCGAGGGCCTGCAGGGCGAGTGAAAGCGCGAGCAGCGCGAGTGGCCTTTTCATGCGCCGCATCCTCGCATGCGCGGGCGGCCTCACAGGTCGGCGATGCGCTCGTGGTCCCCTGCCAGCGCAAGATGGCTGACCAGAGGCAGGCCCGGCCCCCAGGCGTGGATGAGCCAGCCGGCGGGCTCCAGCGCCAGGGCCAGCGGTGCGTCGGGCGCGAGGTCCAGTGCGACCTGGTGGGCGGTGGAAGGCGCGCTGATGACCGCGGCATGGGCGATGCGGCCCAAGGTCATGCGGTGCAGATGGCCGCAGACGACGCGCTGCACCTGCGGGTGGGCAGCGACCAGTGCCTCGAAGCTGGCGAGGCCCGCTTGCAGCGACATCGCGTCCATGGCCGCGAGGCCGGTGGCGTGCGGCGGGTGGTGCAGGGCGACCAGCGTGGGCATGTCGGGCCGCTCGGCCAGCAGGGCCTGGGCCTGCGCCAGGCGCGCATCGTCGAAACCGCCTTCGGGCCGACCGGGCATCAGGCTGTCGAGCACGACGAGTCGCAGCGGGCCGGGCAGGTCCAGCGCGTACTGGATGGCCGTCGCGCCGGGTTCACCGCGGTGCACGCGGGCCAGGCCCGCGAAAGCCTCCTGCAGCGGGCCGCGTGCATCGTGGTTGCCGGGCAGCAGCGCGAGCGGCAGGCCCGCATCGACCAGCGGCATCAGCAGCTCGCGCAGCTGCGCGTACTCTGCCGGGTGGCCGGCATCGACAAGGTCGCCGCTGACCAGCACGGCCACCGGGCGCGGGCGGATCTGCAGCACACGTTCAACCGCGTGGCGCAGCGCCGCGGCGGTGTCGACGCGGCCGGAGATCAGCCGGCCCGGATGGGTGATGTGCGGGTCGCTGAGCTGGACCAGCAGATAGGGCGTGGCGTCCATACTTGTCAGCGCCGCCCGGCCGTCCGAAGGCGTTGACACACCCCCTCGGGGGGCAGAGAGCGAAGCGAGCGTGGGGGCTTCATCTCGCGCCTACTTGCGCATCAGCGTGCTCTTGCCGAACAGGCTTTCGATCAGGTCCACCGCCACCAGCGCCGTCTTGTTCTTCTCGTCCAGCGCCGGATTGAGCTCGACGAGGTCCAGCGAAGCCATGCGGCCGGTGTCGGCGATCATCTCCATGCACAGATGCGCCTCCCGGTAGGTCGGGCCGCCGCCGACCGTCGTGCCGACGCCGGGCGCCATGACGGGGTCGAGGAAGTCGACGTCGAAGCTGACGTGCAGATGGGTGTTGTCGTCCAGCGTGGCCAGCGCCAGCTCCATGGTGTGGCGCATGCCCATCTCGTCGATGAAGCGCATGTCGAACACTTCCAGGTCGTGTTCGTGCACGAAGGCGCGCTCGCCCTCGTCGACGCTGCGGATGCCGATCTGGCGGATCCATTTCGGTGAGATGGCCGGCACATGGCCACCGATCTCGACCAGTTCCTTGGGGCCGAAGCCGCACAGGCAGGCCACGGGCATGCCGTGGATGTTGCCGCTGGGCGTGAGCTCGCTGGTGTTGAAGTCGGCGTGCGCGTCCAGCCAGAGCACGCGCAGCTTCTTGCCGGTGTCGCGGCAGTGGCGGGCCACGGCGCTGATGGAACCCAGGCCCAGGCAGTGGTCACCGCCCAGCATGATGGGCAGGCGGCCGGTCTTGAGTTCGGCGTAGATGGCGTCGTGGGTGGCCTGGTTCCAGGCGACGACTTCCTGCAGATGGCGGTAGCCGTCGGTCGGCGGCAGCCAGGGGTTGGACGGGCCGGCCAGGTTGCCGCGGTCGATGACGTCCACGCCGCGGGCGCGCAGCGCCTCGGCCAGGCCCGCCACGCGCATGGCCTCGGGGCCCATGCTCGCGCCGCGGGCGCCGGCGCCGATGTCGGTCGGCACACCGATGAGGGAGACGTTTCTGAGTTTGGTCATGGCGTTGAGGGGCTGGCGAGTTCAGGAGCGGATTCGAGGATGGCCCAGGCTTCCTCGGCCGTCTCGACGTAGTGAAAGAGCTGTGCGTCGACGGGATTGATCATGCCGGTCTCGATCAGCAGCTCGATGTTGATCAGCTTGGTCCAGAACTCGCGGCCGACCAGCAGGATGGGACGCGGCCGGCTCTTCTTGGTCTGGATCAGCGTCAGCGTCTCGAACAGTTCATCCAGCGTACCGAAGCCCCCGGGGAAGCACACCAGGGCGACGGCGCGCATCAGGAAGTGCATCTTGCGCAGGCCGAAGTAATGGAAGCGAAAGCACAGCTCCGGCGTGATGTAGGGGTTGGGGTACTGCTCGTGCGGCAGCACGATGTTCAGCCCGACGCTCTTGCCGCCGACGTCGTAGGCGCCGCGGTTGCCGGCCTCCATGATGCCGGGGCCGCCGCCGGTAGCGACGACGACATGATTGCCGCGCTCGGTACAAGCGGCGGTGGCGATCTGCGCGAAGCGGCGCGCTTCCTCGTAATAGCGGCTCATCGCCAGATGGCGGCGCGCTCGTGCCGCGCCGGCTTCGTCGCCGCGGTCCTCGGCCACGGTCAGCAGGGCCTGGGCGGCCTCTGCCGACAGGATGCGGGCGCTGCCGAAGATGACGATGGTGGATTTGACGCCCTGCTCGTTCTGCATCAGCTCGGGCTTCATCAGCTCCAGCTGCATGCGCACGGCGCGCATGTCCTGGCGCAGCAGGAAGGTCTCGTCCTTGAAGGCCAGGTTGTAGGCGGCGCCCGGGCCGTCGTAGTCGGGGTGAGGGGGCAGGTCGCGGCACTCTTCCTTGGCGGTCGGGAAGTTGCGCGTCGGGACGTCGGTGGGCTTCATGGGGAAAAAGGATTGTGGGCAGGTCGGGACGGAATTTTCCGCCCCATTCAGAGGCGTTCGCGGGATTTCATCCGCCGCAGACGGAGCATTCGGGGTCGCGCTGCATGGCGATCTCGCTCCACTGCATGCGCCGGCCGTCCAGCATCAGCAGCCTCCCGGCCAAAGGCTCGCCCACGCCGGCCAGCAGCTTCAGCGCCTCGGCGGCCTGCATGGCGCCGATGATGCCCACCAGCGGTGCGAACACGCCCATGGTCGAGCAGGCCACGTCCTCGAAGCCGGATTCGGGTGGGAACAGGCAGGCATAGCAGGGCTGCTCTCGCGAGCGGCTGTCATAGACGCTGATCTGGCCGTCGAAACCGATGGCCGCACCCGAGACCAGCGGCTTGCCGTGGCGCACGCAGGCGGCGTTGACGAGGTGGCGGGTGGCGAAGTTGTCGGTGCAGTCGAGGACGACGTCTACGCGCGGGACTTCCTCGTCGAGCAGGGCGGCATCGGCCTTCTGCGCGAGGGCGCGCACCTGCACGCCAGGGTTCAGCGCGGCCATGCGGGCGGCGGCCGAGTCGACCTTGGGTTTGTCCAGGCTGCTCATGTCGTGGGCGATCTGGCGCTGCAGATTCGTCAACGACACGGTGTCATGGTCGACCAGCGTGATGCGGCCGACACCGGCCGAAGCCAGATAGAGGGCCACCGGTGAGCCCAGGCCGCCGGCGCCGATGACCAGGGCGCTGGCGTCAAGCAAGCGCTGCTGGCCCTCGATGCCAATCTCGTCGAGCAGCAGATGGCGGGAATAGCGCAACAGGTCGTCGTCGTTCATGGTGTCAGGATAGCCCTGGCAGCGCAGGATTTGCCGGCCCTCGCGACACTGGCGGGATGAAGTCCGCGCCCCATGTCGCCCCGCTCAGCCCCGCGCTGACGCTGCTGCTGGCCACCGCCACCGGCCTGGCCGTTGCCTCCCTCTACTACGTGCAGCCGCTGCTGGGCCTGCTGTCCGAGCAGTTCGGCGTCGGCAGCGCGGCCATCGGCCTGCTGCCCACGTTGACCCAGCTCGGCTATGCGGCGGCCATTCTGCTGCTGTCGCCGCTGGGCGATCGTTTCGACCGGCGCCGCATCATTGCGGTCAAGTCCGTCGCTCTGGTTGCCGCCCTGGCTTGCGCTGCGCTTGCGCCGGGCTTTGCAGCCTTGTGCATCGCCAGCGTGGCCATCGGCCTGACGGCAACGCTGGCCCAGGACATCGTGCCGGCAGTGGCCACGCTGGCGCCCGAGGCCGAGCGCGGCAAGCGCGTGGGCCAGGTCATGACGGGCCTGCTGCTGGGCATCCTGCTGTCACGCGTGGCCAGCGGCTCGCTGGCGGCGGTGGCCGGCTGGCGCGCCGTCTACGCGGTGGCGGCGCTGGCCGTGGCGGCGTTGATCCCGCTGCTGTGGCGCGGCCTGCCGCACTTCGTGCCGGCGACGTCGGCGGGCTATGGCTCGCTGCTGCTGTCGATGGCGGGGCTGTGGGCCCGGCATGCCCCGTTGCGCCGGGCTGCGCTGGCCCAGGGCCTGCTGAGCGTGGCCTTCAGTGCCTTCTGGTCGACGCTGGCCCTGGTGCTGGCGGGGCCGGATTTCGGCCAGGGCAGCGCGGTGGCCGGGGCGTTCGGCCTGGCCGGTGCAGCGGGCGCGCTGGCAGCACCGCTGGCCGGTGGCGTGGCGGACAAGCGCGGCCCGCAGGCCGTCATCCGCGTCGGCGCGCTGCTGGTGTTCATCGCCTTCACCGTGCAGGCGCTGGCACCGGCCTCGCTGTGGCTGCTGGTGGGCGTGGCCGTGGTGTTTGACCTGGGCGTGCAGGCCGCGCTGGTGTCGCACCAGAGCGTGGTCTACAGCCTGGACCCGGCTTCACGCAGCCGGCTGAATGCCGTGCTCGTCAGCACGATGTTCGTCGGCATGGCCAGCGGCGCGGCGTTGGGCTCGGCCCTGCTGGCATCGTTGGGCTGGCGGGCAGTACCGGCCCTCGGCGCGGTGGCGGCCCTGGGCGCCTTGGCCGTGACCCGGCGGCGATGAGCGTCAGCCGAGCGGATCTTGCGCCGACGCCACTCCGTTGAAGAGCGTCTCGACCAGTTGCTCCGCCAGTTGCAGCGACAACGGCCGGTGGCCGACGAGCAGCCGGAAGAACAGCGGCCCGTAGATCATGTCGAGCGCCACGTCGATGTCGATGCCGGATTGAATCTCGTGCAGCGACATGCCGCGCTCGATGAGCTGGCGGCCGGCCTCGCGGCTCTTCAGGATCACCTGGTTGCGAAAGGCCTTGGCCAGTTCGCTGTCGGGGTCGGCGGAGGCCATGGTCAGCGTGATCTGGCGACCGCGCGGCGTGGCGAAGGTGGCGATGACGCCACGCAGATGCGCCCGTAGGCCGGCCTGCACGGAGTTCGCCCGTGAGACCGGTTCATCCGAGGCCGGGTGCGCCATGAAGGCGGCCATCGCGAGGTCCTGGGCGTTGGTCCAGGTTCTGTAGATCGTCGGCTTGCTGACGCCCGATTCGGCCGCCACGCGCTCGATCGTCAGCCGGCCCAGGCCCTCCTCGATCAGGATGCGGTAGGCGGTCGCCAGCGCGAGGCGGCGCGCCTCCTCGCTGGGCGGGCGGCCGGGCTTGCGCGGCGGTGTCGGATCGGTTGCTTGACTCATTACGTGACGTATCGTAATCTAATTCGACATCACCGGAGATTCATCATGCCCGCAGTCGGCACTTCACCCGCCAACCTGTCGCCCTACCTTGTGGTTCGGGGTGCTCAGGCCGCCATCGACTTCTACGTCCAGGCCCTGGGCGCCAGCCTGGACTTCAAGCTGATCGATCCGTCCGATGGACGCATCGGCCATGCCGAGCTGCTGTTCGGCGCCACACGGGTCTTCATTGCCGACGAGTATCCTGACTTCGGGGCCGTCGGGCCCGAGACGATCGGCGGCTCCCCGGTCAAGCTCCACCTCGACGTGGCCGATGCCGACTCATTCGTTGCGAACGCCGTGCGGCACGGCGCCACCGTCCTGCGTGCCGTCAAGCTCGAGTTCCATGGCCACCGCAGCGGTCTGATCGCCGATCCCTTCGGCTACAGCTGGTTCGTTGCGAGCAAGGCGGAGGAGGTCAGCGTCGACGAAATGCAACGCCGCTGGGACGCGATGGTCGCGGGGAGCCCGTCATGACAACCGCGCCCGCCGATGGCGAGGTGCTGCGGGCATTCCAGGCGCTCGAAGACCGCTTCAACGACGCCATGGTCAGCAACGACGTCCAGCGCATCGCCCAATGCATCTCCGAGGACTGGACCCTCGTGACGCCGGAGAAGGGGCCGATCTCGCGCGAGGCCATCCTCCATGCCATAGCCAGCGGCATGCTGACGCACGATTCGATGACCAAGCAGGTGGTGCGGGCCAGCGTGTACGGCGACATGGCGGTCGTCACCGGGCGGGGCAGCAACACCGGCACTTTCAGGGGCGAGCCCATCAGCGCCGATGAATGGATCACCGATGTCTACCGCCAGGTGCAGGGACAGTGGCGCTGCGTGCTGACCCATCTCGCCACTGCCGGCTGAGGAGGGGCGTGGCACCGGTTGGGCAAAAAAAGAGGGCCTCGCGAGAGGCCCCTGTGCTTTTTGAAGTCAGGACTCTTTGTAGTTATTCCGTCGTCTTGGCTTCGGCCTTGCGCTCGACAGCCGACTTGGACGCAATGACCGGTTGACCCTTGAGCTTGTTCAGCGCCTGCATCAGCGGGAAGTCTTCCGTCGAGCCGAACTCGGGCAGGGGCTTGGGCGGCTCGGCGCGCTTGGCGTACTCGGCTTCCAGCTTCTGGCGCGCTTCCTCGCGGGCCTTCTGGCGGGCTTCGTTTTCGTCCTCGGGGCCGTTGTTCAGATGCTTTTCGAGGTCGGCCTCACGCATGCGCAGCGCGGCGAAGACATTGCCCTCGGCGGTTTCGTCCAGCAGCACGTCGGGCACGATGCCCTTGGCCTGGATGGAGCGGCCGCTCGGCGTGTAGTAGCGCGCCGTCGTGATCTTCAATGCCGTTTCCGGGCCCAGCTGGCGCACGGTCTGCACCGAGCCCTTGCCGAAGGTCTGGGCGCCCATGACGGTGGCGCGGTGGTGATCCTGCAGGGCGCCGGCGACGATCTCGCTGGCGCTGGCCGAGCCTTCGTTGACGAGCACCACCAGCGGCACGTTCTTCAACGCGGCGGGCAGGCGCTTGATCGGGTCGTCGCTGCTGCGGCGGCGGTAGTCGTCGGGGCTGGCCTTGTAGCTGGCCTTGGAYTCGGCGATCTGGCCGTTGGTCGACACGACCTCGACGTCCTTGGGCAGGAACGCCGCCGAGATGGCGATGGAGGCATCCAGCAGACCGCCCGGGTCGTTGCGCAGGTCAAGCACCAGGCCCTTGAGATGGGGCTCCTGCTTGTAGATCTCTTCGAGCTTCTTGGCGAAGTCGTCGACGGTGCGATCCTGGAACTGGCTGACGCGGATCCAGGCATAGCCCGGCTCGATGACCTTGGCACGCACGCTCTGGACCTTGATCTCCTCGCGCACGATGGTCACGGGGAAGGTGCGGTTCTCGGCCTTGCGGTAGATGGTGAGGCTGACCTTGGTCGACGGGTCGCCGCGCATCTTCTTGACGGCCTGGTCGATGGTGAGGCCGCGCACGGCGGTGTCATCGATGCGGCTGATCAGGTCGCCGCTCTTGAGGCCGGCGCGGAAGGCGGGCGAGCCCTCGATGGGGGAGACGATCTTGACCAGGCCGTCTTCCATGCCGATCTCGATGCCGACACCGACGAACTTGCCGGTCGTGCCTTCACGGAATTCCTTGAAGGTCTTCTTGTCAAAAAACTGGGAGTGGGGGTCCAGGCCAGACACCATGCCGGCGATGGCGTCGTTGATCAGTTTCTTTTCGTCGACGGATTCGACGTAGTCGCTCTTGACGAGGCCGAAGACGGCCGCGAGCTGCTGCATTTCGTCCAGCGGCAGGGGGGACAGGGTACTGCGCGCATTGGCCTGCAGCTGCATGGTGGTGAGTGCACCTGCGACGGCACCGAGGGCAACCCAACCGGCGACTTTCAATCTGGAGCTCATGTAGCCGAGTCCTCTATCAACGTGGTTCCCGCCAAAAACAGCTTGACAGGTGCGGCCAGTTTAGCCGGGGGGGCTTTCGATGCTGTATCGATTTACCTGCTGGAAACCCTTCAAATCGGGTGCGCAGTGATGGAATGCGCGGGCGTTACTTCTCGTGCGCCCTGACGAAAGGCACTCGTTACGAGGCGTGCCCATCAGCAACTCAGCTTCTGGCCAGCCAGGCGGCAGGTCGACAGCGGCTGGCCCAGGGCGTCCAGCGCCTGCAGCTGCCAGCCCTCGGGCGTGGCCGTCAGCAGAGACAGGCCGAAGTCCGTGTGGATGCGTACCGTCTCCAGTCGGGCGCCGGGCAGCAGTTCGTGCTTCAGGGCCGCGGCGTCGTTGACGTGGCCTGATGCGGCCGAACCGCCGTTGCCGACGACGAGGGTGACCGGATGATTGCTCGCGAAGCCCAGGGCCTGATGCATGTGGATGTGGCCATGAAGTGTGGCCTGCACGCCTGGCGGGAAGAGGCGGCCGGGTGCCGCGTCCTGCAGCAGGGGCGTCAGGCCCGATCGGGCGGCGCGGGGCGCGCCGATCGGGCTGGGGCTGAAGGCCAGGCTGGGATGGTGGCTGGCAAACAGGCTCTGGGCGCTGCCCTGGGCCAGCTCTGCGACGCGGTCGAGCTGCTGGCGCCAGCGGGCCCAGGCGGGGGAATCCCGGGGCGGCGTGCGGCTGCCGATCTCCGAGGAGTCAAAGACGATGAGCTGGCTGCGCGGCGACAGCGGCACGGGGAAGGGCGCGGTGAAGTCGCCCTCGTTGACGCCTGGGCCGGCGGGCTGGCAGGCACGCGCCGGACCGGTTTCGGCGTCCAGATAGCGCAGCCAGCCCTGGCCGGCACGGGCGCAGGCCTCGTGGTTGCCGCGCACGAAGACCCAGGGCGCGGCGGCCAGAAGGGCCTTGGCGGGCTGGAAGAAATCGGCCTGCCAGGTATCGTCGCCATAGCCCCAGGGGCTGCCGGCGCAGACGGCCATGCCGGGCGGGCAGGGGCTTTCGCGGTAGTGGTAGTCGCCGACGTGGATGACGAGGTCGGGCTTGAGCCTCAGGGCCAGGGCCAGCACGCGTGGGAAGGGCCAGTCCGAGGCGTCGTTGCAGCCCTGGAAGTCGCGGTCCGAGGCCTTGAGGCGGCAGCCGGTATCGCCGATGACGACGATGCGGCGGGCTTCGGCAGTGGGGGCATGCAGCACGATGTCGTCCACCTGCACGCTGGCCGCATCGGCGGGCCAGGGCGCCTCGCAGGCACGCAGCGTGAAGTGCGTCGGCTTGCGCTCGGGCTCCTTGTTGCCCGCGGGCGGCGGCTCGTCGCCGGGGGCGCTGCGTTCCTGCATGGCGGTGACGCTGCTGCCCCAGCGCAGCGTGGGGCAGCTGGCTTCGCCCGTCAGCGCACGTACAGCCCAGGCCGGCCCGGCGACGGCCTGCACCCAGGCTTGCTGCAGGCCAACCGGCGGCGCCGCAGCGGGCAGCGGTGGAGGAGGGCTGGCACAAGCGGCCAGCACGAGCAGGACGGCCAGCCACGGGAAACGCGCGCAATGAATCATGTCTCGATCAACTGTGTGAGCGGCGCGAGATTAGCGCCCTCGCGGCCCGCGCGAGCCGGTAGATTGCCGGCCACCCCCAAACTTCGGCGCCCGTCATGCCCCTTGCCTGCCGTTTCACCCTGCTTGCCTTGGCCCTCTGCTCGTCGGCCTGGTCAGCGCAGATCGGCGTCATCCCGCCGGCCCAGCCATTGACGGCCGAACGGGTCGCGGCGCTGCCGGCGACTGAACGCGGGCCCTGGGTGGCCTATCTGGCCCGCTCCGACGCCCAGCGCGCCGCCGACCGCGCCGCGCTGGCGGCCGAGCGCAAGGGGCTGACGGCCTGGCCCGCGCCGCCCGAGGGCGGTCATGCCGAGGCCAGCATGCCGCTGGACAAGCCCGCCGCCTGGTATGCCGGCGACGCGGCCCTGGCCGTGGCCCGCAACGTCCTGAGCTTCCAGACACCCGCCGGCGGCTGGGGCAAGAACCAGCCGCGCGACCGCGCGCCGCGCCTGCCCGGCCAGGCGTTCGTGGCCGACAACAACTCCAAGCGGGCAACGCCGGGTGACTTCGACCTGGCCCAGGACGCGCAGTGGAGCTATGTGGGCACCATCGACAACGACGCCACCATCACCGAGATCCGCTTCCTCGCCCGCGTGGCGGCCCAGCAGCCCGGCGCGCCCGGTGCCGTTTACCGCCAGGCGGCCGAGCGCGGCCTGCGCTACCTGCTGGCGGCGCAGTTTCCCAACGGCGGCTGGCCCCAGGTGTGGCCGCTGCAGGGCGGCTACCACGACGCCATCACGCTGAATGACGACGCCGTCGTCGAAGTGGCCGAGCTGATGGGGGCCGCCGCACGCGGTGAGCTCGACCTGGGTTTCCTGCCAGCCGCGTTGAAGGCCGACGCCGCGGCGGCACAGGCGCGCGCCGTGCAGTTGCTGCTGGCCACGCAGATCCGCGTCGACGGCAAGCCGACGCTGTGGGCCCAGCAGCACGACGCGCTGACGCTGGCGCCGGCCTCGGCGCGCAACTACGAGCCGCCGGCACTGAGCAGTGGCGAGAGCGCGCGGGCGCTGGGCTATCTGATGAGCCTGCCCGACCCGTCGCCGGCGGTCGTCGCCGCGGTGAAGGGCGGCATCGTCATGCTGCGTGCCCTGGCCGTGCGCGACCGCGCCTTCGTCAAGGTGGACGACGCGCGCCGGCTGGTGGTGCAGCCGGGCGCCGGCCCGCTGTGGTCGCGCTTTTACGACCCGGTCACGCTCAAGCCGGTGTTCGGCGACCGCGACAAGAGCCTGCACGACGACGTCAACGACCTCAGCTTGGAGCGGCGCAACGGCTATACCTGGTGGGGGACCTGGCCGGTGAAGACGCTCGCGGCCTACGACGCCTGGGCCGCCAGGTGGGTCAGGAATCCTTCCTGAGCTCGAAGCGCTTGATGTCGCCGACGATGAACAGGTAGCAGCACACGGCCACCAGCGCGTTCGCGGCGACGAACACCAGGGCCGCGTTGAATGAGCCCGTGCCCTTGATCAGGTAGCCGATGACGATGGGCGTCGTGATGCCGGCGGTGTTGCCGAAGGTGTTGAACAGCGCGCCGGACAGCCCCGATATTTCCTTGGGCGAGGTGTCCGACACCACGGCCCAGCCCAGCGCGCCGAGGCCCTTGCCGAAGAAGGCCAGCGACATGATGGCGACGACGACCGCGGCGCTGTCCACGTAGTTGCACAGGATCATGCTGGTGCTCAGCAGCATGCCGATGACGATGGGCGTCTTGCGGGCCACGGTCAGTGTCTTGCCGCGGCGCAGCAGCCCGTCAGAGATCAGCCCGCCGAGCACGCCGCCGGCGAAGCCGCAGATGGCCGGCAGCGCCGCGACGAAGCCGGCGTTGAGGATGGACATGCCCCGTTCCTTGACCAGGTAGACGGGGAACCAGGTCAGGAAGAAATAGGTCAGCGTCGTGATGCAGTACTGGCCCACGTAGACGCCCATCAGCATGCGGTTGGAGAGCAACTGCTTGATGTAGCCGAGCTTGGGGGACTCCGGCGCGAAGCTGCGGCTTTGCGTGCCGGGCTGGTCCATGTTGACGAGGGCACCGCCGGCCGCGATGTGGTCCAGCTCGGCCTGGTTGACGCCGGGGTGGGTCTTGGGCGTATAGACGGTCTTGAGCCAGACGGCGCTGACCACGATGCCCAGCAGGCCCATGACGACGAAGACGGCCGGCCAGCCGTAGCTGTGCGTGATCCAGCCCATCAGCGGCGCGAACAGCACGGTGGCGAAGTACTGGGCCGAGTTGAAGATGGCCGAGGCCGTGCCGCGCTCGGCGGCCGGGAACCAGGACGCGACGATGCGGCCATTGGCGGGGAAGGACGGCGCCTCGGCCGCGCCGACAAGGAAGCGCAACGCGAACAGCACGACGACGGCGGTCGTCGCCGTCGCGGTCAGGAAGCTGATGCCGCCCTGCAGCAGCGTGAACACCGACCAGATGAAGATGCTGGCGGCGTAAACCTTCTTGGAGCCGTACCGGTCCAGCAGCCAGCCGCCCGGCAACTGGGCGATGACGTAGGACCAGCCGAAGGCCGAGAAGATGAAGCCCATCGTCACCGAGTCGATGCCCAGGTCCTTGGACAACGCCGGGCCGGCGATGGACAGCGTCGCGCGGTCGGCGTAGTTGATCGTCGTGACGATGAAGAGCATCGCCAGGATGGCGAAGCGCTTCTTCGTTCGCGTGACGCTGGCGGCGTGGGCCAGGGTGGCGGTGGCGGTATTCATCGGTTGTCTCCGGGCAATGCAGCGGCTCCGCCTCTTGCCGGGCGGTGGTGCCAAAGGGGTGGGATCAGGCTTGGGTGTAAGCCGTCTTCACGGTTGTGTAGAACTCAGCCGCGTGGCGGCCCTGCTCGCGCGGGCCGTAGCTGCTGCCCTTGCGGCCGCCAAAGGGCACGTGGTAGTCCACGCCTGCGGTGGGCAGGTTGACCATCACCATGCCGGCCTGCGAATGGCGCTTGAAGTGGGTGGCGTATTTCAGCGAGGTCGTCGCGATGCCGGCGGCCAGGCCGAACGGCGTGTCGTTGGACAGGGCCAGTGCGTGCTCGTAGTCGCGGGCGCGCAGCACGCTCACGACCGGGCCGAACACCTCTTCGCGGTTGATGCGCATGGAGGGCGTCGTGTCGGTGATGAGGGCCGGCGTCAGGTAGAAGCCCGGCGCGCCGGCGGCATTGGTCTCGATGCGCTCGCCGCCGTGGGCCAGCTTGCCGCCCTCGGTCTTGGCGATGCCGATGTAGTCGGTGTCCTGGCCGAGCTGGCTGGCGTCGACGACCGGGCCGATGTCGGTGCCGGCCTTGCGGGCGTCGTCCACCTTCAGCGTCTTCATCTTGTCGACCATGGCCGCAACGAAGCGGTCGTGGATGCCCTCGGTGACGATGAGGCGGCTCGACGCCGTGCAGCGCTGGCCGGTGGAGAAGAAGCCGCTGTTGACGGCGGCGTTGACGGCCACGCCCAGGTCGGCGTCGTCGAGCACGATCATGGGGTTCTTGCCGCCCATCTCGAGCTGGAACTTGGCCATGCGCGCCACACAGGCCGCCGCGACCTTCTGGCCCGTGCCCACCGAGCCGGTGAAGCTGATGGCTGCCACGCGCGGGTCGTTCAGCAGCTTCTCGCCGACCACCGAACCGCGGCCCATGACGAGGTTGAAGACGCCGGCAGGYAGGCCCGAGCGCGACAGGATTTCGGCCAGCGCCCAGGCTGAGCCCGGCACGAGGTCGGCAGGCTTGAAGACGACGCAATTGCCCCAGGCCAGGGCCGGTGCGATCTTCCAGGCGGGAATGGCGATGGGGAAGTTCCACGGCGTGATGAGGCCGACGACACCGACGGCTTCGCGCGTCACTTCCACGCCGACGCCGGGGCGCACGGAGGGCAGGCTCTCGCCGCCCGGGCGCAATGCCTCGCCGGCGAAGAACTTGAAGATGTAGCCGGCGCGCCCGACCTCGCCGATGGCCTCGGGCAGGGTCTTGCCTTCCTCGCGGGCCAGCAGGTCGCCCAGCTCGGCTCGGCGCGCCAGGATCTCGGTGCCGATGGCGTCGAGGATGTCGAAGCGCTGCTGCGGTGTCGACAGGCTCCAGGCCGGGAAGGCGGCGCTGGCGGCCGTGATGGCCAGCTCGGCCTGGGCGGCATCGGCCTGGGCGTATTCGCCGACCAGGTCGCGCGTGTCCGAGGGGTTGATGTTGCGGGAGACGCCGTGGC
>NZ_JBFULE010000048.1:0-18072 GCF_056400485.1 Roseateles sp. P5_B10 | reverse complement strand
ATCGTGGGTGACGACGCCTGGCAAGACTACGAAGTCAGCGCCGACGTGTATCTGCAGCCTGGCGACGCGGCCGCCGTGATGGGGCGTGTGAACCACGTTGGCACGGGTTTCGGCGTCACGCCGAAGGGCTACTTCGCGCAACTGGACGACAACGGGCAGTTGCGGTTGGTGGTCATTCGCGGCAAGGCTGACCCGAAGAAGCTGGAAGGCGACGCCGAGCAGCAGGCCTTGATCAAGGCGCAAAACGACAGCAGTCCTGGTGGCGAAAAAGTGCTCGCGACGACGCAGTTGGCGGGCATCGCGCCGAACCGGTGGCACAAATTGGCGCTGCGTTTCAGCGGGTCCACCATCACCGCCGTCGTCGACGGTAAAGCGGTACTCAGTGCGACCGACACGCTGTACGGGAAGGGAATGGCGGGACTGATGGCGGGCGCATCGCAGAACCGGGTCAGCACGCCGTACTTCGACAATGTGCTGATCAACAGGCTGGATGGCACTTTGCCGAAGCCAGCGACCGCCATCGCTGGACAGCGTCCGGTTTATCCAAGCTCGGCGCGGTGAACTTCTGCGGTCGATCATCGGTCTGACCGATGATGGTCGATCTGAAATCGACATGTTCTCCTACGAGAAACGCGGCGAGCATGAGTCGCGGTGGGCAGCCGGCAGATGGACGCTGACCACAGTGGTCAGCGCGTAACCCAGCGGTGCACGGGTCAAGCTCGCGGCATCGTGCTATCCCGGGGCCGAAGCGGCGGCCGGGGGGCGGCCGAGCAGCCGGCGGGGGATGTACTGGTAGTCCTTGCCGTCCGGCTTCTTCCAACCCAGGATCAGCGCGAGACCGTAGCCAGGCCCCTGAAAGTAACGCACACGGAAATTACGCAGGCCCTTGGCCAGCTTCACGGTTTCCATCAGCGGATACGCCGCATGGATGCCGTCGTTGTTGATCACCTCCACGTCATCGATGGTGAGGATGGCCCCGTCGTCCGACAGCAGCATGAGGTCCATGGTGAGGTCCTGCGGCATRTTGACGGTGAAGCGGATGTCCAGCCCGAACCATTCGTTCATGTCCAGGCCAGGGAAGCCCTCGCGGTGGTCGCGCGGCGTGATGTCGAGCTGGGCCAGGCAAACGGTCTTGATGGGTTTGCGCCGGCGCATTTCGTTCACCGACTTGGYGTCCGGTCGGAGGCGGTAGACCTCGGCCACCATCGGCCGGTCCGGTGAGTCCGCGCATTCCTCAAACAGCTTGGCCGGCGCCGCGCTGCTGGCCGCCGGGGCAGGCGCTGGCGGCGGGGCCACGCTGACAGCCGGCGGTGCCGGCGCCACCGCCACCACSGGCGCGACGGCTTGCGGCACGGGCGCGACCTTGGGCACCTCGATCACCGGGAGTTCGGGCATGGGCGGCATGCTCGGGGGCGGCAGATCGGGCATCTTTGGGGCGGGTGGCGGGGGCTCGGGAGGCTTTGGCGGGGTCTTGAGCTCAACGATGCTCACATCCGTGATGCGGGGCTTCTCTGGGGGCGGCACGCGGGTGCGCCACATCAGCACCGCCGCCAGCAGGATGAGATGGACGATCACCGCAATGGTCAGCGCATAGCCGTTGACCCCCCGCCGCCATTGCTGCTGCTGTCCGGTTTCAGTCGTGGTCGGGGCGGGGTCGTGAGATGGCGTTGTCATGTTCTTTTGTGACGTTCGGCTGTTGTCTAGCAGCCCGTAAGGCTTATCGGCGTTCAGAAGATATCGATCACCACCGCCGCCGCGGCCAGGCCGTCGCTGACGGCGCGCAGCGTGGCGCGGCCGCTGTCCCCGGTCTTGCCGGTGGACTGCAGGATCACCTGTGCCTGGCCGTTGAACACGCTGCGCTGCCAAGGTGCGGCTGGTGTGGTGGTACGCAGCGTGGCCCAGCGGCGACCGCCCTGCGCGCCGTCGAACAGCGCGCGCGTGCCACTGGCTGGCGTCGGGAAAACGGCGGTCAGCGTGGCCTCGGGCCCTGCGGTCGGATCGAGGTYGATGGCCGCCATGCCGGCCTCCTGCCGCGGCGCGACTGGGCGGCCGTCCAGAAGGAACTGCACACCTGGCGCGACCTCGCCGAGGAGCAGCACCTGGCGCTCGTCAGCGGGCGCAGTGCGCGTGATGGTGGCCTGCACCATGTTCCAGGCGCTGTCGGCGGGCCGCTGGTCGGGTGGAACCCATGCGAAGGGGTCGCGCCAGCCGGGGCCTCCGGTCTGGGCGGTCCCGCCCATCAGCGCGGCCGCCTCCTCGGGTCGAGCGATGCTGTGGTGTCGCCAGTGCGTAGCGGCAGCGTAGCGGTGCAGTTCGGCCGGCCGGTCGGCCTCGTGGGAGCCGGGGTCGCCGTTGCCCATGCCGATGAGCCGTACCGGCCCGCTGGCTTCGAACGCGACGCGGTGCCCGGCGGTCGGAACGACACGGCCCTCGCGGTCGACGACGTTCACGGTGACCAGCGCGACGTCATCGCCTCCAGCGCGCAGCCGCGCGCGGTCCACCGTCAGCCGCACCGCAGTGCCGTCGCCCGTGGTGGCCACGGTCTGCGTGGTGACGAGCTGACCGGCCCGATAGCCGCGTGCCGTCAGGCTGCCCGGCGCATAGGGCACGGCCCATTGCAGGTGGCCGTAGCGCTCCAGCGCCTTGCGGCCGAGCGAACGGCCGTTCAGCAGCAACTCGACCTCGTCGGTGTTGGCGTAGACGCGCACATCGACAGGCTGGCCTTCTCGACCCGGCCAGTTCCAGTGCGGCAGCACATGCACCATGGGCTCGGCGGTCCACGCAGCCTTCAGGTACTGGCCGCTGTCCTTCAGCGCGCCGGTCGTGTCCAGCATGCCGAACTGCGACGAGACGGCGGGCCAGCCGAAGGGCGAGGGCTCGCCGCGGTAGTCGAAGCCGGTCCAGACGAACATGCCAGCAAGGAAGGGGCGCTCGGCATTGAAGCGCCAGCCTTCCTCGATGGAAGAGGTGCGGGTGCCCGTGCGTTTGTCGTAGGCGGCGATGTGGGCACGGGCCGGATCGTTGGCATAGACGCCGCGCGTGGCATGAGTCGCGGCCTCCTCGGTGACGAGCATGGGCCGATCGGGAAAGCGCCGGTGCATCGCGTCGATGTCGTGCTGGCCCTTGTAGTTGAAGCCGATGACGTCCGAGCCGACCGACGTGCCTTCGGCTTGGCCCGAGCTGGAGGCGGCCTGCGTCACCGGCCGCGTCGGGTCCAGGCGGCGCACGATGGCCTGCATCTGCCGCGTCAGGCGGGTGCCGATCTCGCTGTTCTCGATGGCCCATTCCTCGTTGCCGACCGACCAGAGAATGACCGACGGATGGTTGCGGCCACGGCGCACCATGCGTTCCAGTTCGTCGCGGATCTGCGGCGCCGTGCCCATCATGCGGTGCTCGTCGATGACGAGCATCCCCAGGCGGTCGCAGGCGTCCAGCAGCTCCGGCGTGGCCGGGTTATGGGCGAAGCGGATGGCGTTGACGCCCATCGCCTTGAGCATCTTCAGCCGCGCCTCGTGCATGCCGTCGGGCAGCGCGACGCCGATGCCGGCGTGGTCCTGGTGGTTGTTGACGCCGTGCAGCTTGACGTGGCGCCCATTGAGGAAGAAGCCCTCGTTGGCGTCGAAGCGCAGGGTGYGGATGCCGAAGGGCGTGTCAACGCGGTCGACGACCTCGGCGCCGCGCTTGACCACGGTCGTCAGCGTGTAGCGCTGCGGCGTCTCCAGCGACCACAGCTGCGGCGCCTTGACGCTCAGTTGGGCCGTCACGTCAAGGCTGGCGTCAGCGGCAACGCGGCCAGCCGGCACGCTGGCGCGGGCGACGACGCGGCCGGCCGGGTCGCGCAGCTCGTGCTCCAGGCTGAAAGACTCGGCCGCCTCGCCGCCGTTGCGCACCGTGGTGTCGACGGCCACCTCGGCGCGGTCGCCGGCGACGGTGGCGCGTACGAAGCTGCCTTGCGGCGCCACGTGCAGSGGCCCGGTCTGCGTCAGCCACACGTGGCGGTAGATGCCTGCGCCTTCGTACCACCAGCCCTCTGGCGTCGTGGCGTCCACGCGCACTGCGACGACGTTGCGCCCGCCGAAGTTCAGGTAGTCGCTGATGTCGACCTGAAAGCCCGAGTAGCCACTGGCTTCGCGGTGCAGGTAGTGGCCGTTGACCCAGACSACGCTGTCGCGGAASACGCCGTCGAACTCCAGCGCGATGCGCTGGCCGCGCGCCGACGCAGGGATGGGCAGCTCACGCCGGTACCAGCCGACGCTGTTCTCGGGGAAGCCGCGGCCGATGGCTTTCATGCCGTGCTGCGTACTGCCGCGTGGGCTGAATGGCAGCTCCACGGCCCAGTCATGCGGCAGATCGACGCGGCGCCATGGCCGGTCCTCGAAGTCGGCTGCGGCAGGGCCGTCGCCGTAACCAGCCTTGCCGAAGAAGAACGGCCGTATGGCGTGGTCGAAGTCCTGCGCCGGGTCCGACGCGTGGCCCAGCGCGAAGCGCCAGCCATCGTCGATGCGGGTGCGCTGGCGCGGGCTATCGGCCGCAGTGGCGCCGACATGGGGCTGCCCGGCGCCGGGCCAATCCGTGCGGCCGTCGGCGCTCTGGGCTTGGGCGGCCAGGGGACTCAGTGCGGCCAGCGACAGCGCGAGGGACAGCAGGGTGCTCTGGAGTTTCATGGGTTTTCCGGACGTGAAGGCTTGGTCGGCTGGTGAGCCGCGGCCGGACCGTACGGTGCTGGTGGCGCGAGCGGTTGCGCAAAATACCGGTAATACCAATAAGAAAATTCGCGCCTTAGTCAGGCGATTTTGCAGAAATTGGTCAGACCGGTGCAATTGGAGAAGACCCTATCGACGAACTGAGCGCAGCTATCAACGCGATTCCGAACGCGTCAGCACCATGGACAGGAATGACGCATTCGGGCCGTTGGACAGCTTGAAGAAGAGTTTGTTGCGGCCCTTGTTGAAGTGCAGGAGGCGCTTGCCTTCGGTGCGGTTGTAGTCGCGCAGATAGCTCGGGCCGCCGTTGAAGATGGTGTCGAAATACGTCGCCTTATTGGCGTTGCCGCCCTTCCACACCATGCGGTCGTTCAGGTAGATCTGGACGTCGTCATCGGCCCCTATCCAAGCGATCAGGTCCTGGGCTTCGTCGACGAACACCTCGGTGTAGCCGTAGTAAACCGAATCTTCGACCTGGTCGGGCGGCACGAACGGATAGCTTTGCGCGGTCACGTAGCGCCACTTGAGCAGGCGCTTGTCCTTGCCGTAGTAGACGGCGTCCAACAGCACCGCCTTCTCGGGCGGGTAGGTCGGGTTGTCGAACAGGCCACCCTCATGGCGGCCGGGGAAAGGCCCGATGACATACCAGCTGTTCAGGTAGACCCGGTTCGCGTACTCCCCGCCCTGGCCGAGCACGCGCCCTTGTCCGCGCACGAGACCGGCCGCATCGACGGGCGGGATCTGGGCCTTGCCATGGTCGAAGAAGTCGGTGCCCCAGTATCTTTTCGATGATGTCGCGTGTTCGGTGCGGGCGTCCGCAGCGATGAAGTTGCTGATCTCGGCGAGAACCGACGTMTCCGACCCGCCGCCCTTGACGGACGGTGCGCCGGGGCGACCGCCAGTGCCGTCCCCGCCCGAGCCAGGCTTGCCGCCTTCGACCTGCACGCCGTTCGCCTTGGCCTCCAGGCGCTGCTGACGTTTGGCCAGCGTGGCTCGCGCCTTGGCTTCGAGTGCGGCGACTTCGCTGTCCGCCATCTCCTGCGTGACGGGCGCTGGCGTACTGCCGCCCGCCTTGCCTTCGCCCGCCTTGCCTGCGTCAGCCTGCGCCTCGTTCGCCTTGGCCCCAAGCTGCTGCGAAGGCTTTTCCGACGCGACGGGCTCCTTGGACTCGGGCGCAGCGTTATTGCTGGCCGCCGTGGTTTGCGCGACGGGCGCCTGCGGCGCCGCAGCCGGTGGCGGCTCGGCCGCTGGTGGCGGCTTGGGCACGCCGGTCAGTTGGGCCAGCTCCTCGGCCTTGATTTCCTTGTCGAGCGCGTCGATGGCCTTGGACAGCTCACGCGCCTGTTCCACCATTTCCTGCGGCGTTTGCGGCACCGCAGGGGGCAGGCCCGGCTCTGGATCAATGGCTGCCGATTTCTCCATCAGCTGCTTGATGGTCTGCAGGTCTTGCAGGCGCTTGGCCGTGCTGGCCTGGCCGGTGGCGCGCAGGCTGGATGCGACTTCGGCTTCCTGCTCGCGCAGTTCCAGCTGATAGCKGCCGAAGTAGTACAGCAACCCCAACAGCGCGGTATGCGCGGCCACGGAAAGCGACAGATAGGGCCGGCGCACCGCCTGCGTGGTGGCTGCCACGAGCAGGGACAGCAGCGGTGAACGGCGGGGTTCCCAGCTCATCGACGGGTGTGCATGGAAATCTTGGTGAAGCCTTCGAACTGGCACAGGTCCAGCACGTGCACGATGGCCTGGTAACGCGCCATCTCGTCGCCGTCGATGCGGATGGGGCGGCCCGGGTTGCTCGCCGCCTCCTGCTTGAGGCGGTCGTGCAGGCCCTGCACAGATACCGCGCTGCCGTCGACAGACAGCTTGCCTTGCTTGTCCACGCCTATCGTCAGCGGCGGCGCACCAGCGCCCACGCGGTCCAGGCTCATCTGCGCGGCCGGCAGCGTGATGGGCAGCTCCTTCTGCGGCTTCTCGCCGACGGGCTGCTTGAACGAGGTCGCCACCATGAAGAACATCAACAGGAAGAAGATGCAGTCGATCAGCGCGATCAAGCCGATCTCCGGTGCTTCGTCCTCGCCCAGGTCAATGCGCATGCTGCACCACCCGCAGTGCCGGCGTTTCCGGCGCGGGCAGGAAGCGCTGGTTGATCAGCGCATTGATCTGCCGCTCCAGCGCCAGGCCGAGCGTCGCCAGGCGGTGCTTGAAGAAGTGGTGCATGCCCAGCGCCGGCAGGGCCACCGTCAAGCCCGCGGCGGTGTTGACCAGCGCCTTCGAGATGCCGCCCGCCAGCAGCGCCGGGTTGCCCATGCCTTCGGAGAAGGCGATCACATGGAAGGCGTCGATCATGCCCAGCACCGTGCCCAGCAGGCCGACGATGGGCGCGACCGTGGCGACGATGGCCAGCGCATAGGCCTTTTGCTGGTGCTGGCGCAGTTCCATCGAGGCGATGTCGCCGGCCGCACTGCTGACGACTGCGTAGGGCTGATGGCGATGCGCGAGCAGGAAGGCGATGACGCGCGCCAGCGTGCTGCCGTCGTCGGCCAGCAGCGTCTCCAGTTCCGTGAAGCGGCCCGCCGTCCATAACGGCTGCACGCGCGCCACCAGGTCGACCGGCACGATGGCGCGGGCGCGCAGGTGCACGAAGCGCTCGATGGTCACGGCCACGAACAGGATGGACAGCCCCAGCGTGACCAGCACGGCAGCGCCACCCTCGGCGACCTGCTCGACCAGGTTCATCTCGGCCGCCAGTGCCAGGCCGGGGAGGCTGGCTGCGCCAAGCGCGATTGCGATTCGTTTCATGGAGTTGATGGGGTTGGGAGGGTTGAGCGGAGGCAGCACGGCGGCCAGCGCGGCGCGCCGCCAGCGGTGCACGACGGTCGAAGCAGTCATCACCCGCCCTTGCGCTTGCGCCGCCAGGCGTCCACAACCTGCTGCGCGAGCGCGGCCGCCTCGGCTTGCTCTGCGGCACTCAGGGGCTTGGTCGACTTGGCCTGATCGAAGGCCGTCGCCATGGCCTTTTCCATGATGTCACCCATGCCGATGCCGGGAAACTTCTCATCCTGGATGGTCTTCCAAGCCACCTTGTAGCCCGCACGCTGCACCGGCGTGACGCCCAGATCACGGGCGCTGTCGCCGGTGGCCATGGCCAGGTGCAGCAGCGCGTCAGCATCGCCGCCCGCCGCAGCCTTGCGGACCTCGGCCTGCAGTTTCGCGATCAGCGCGGGATCGGCTTTCTCCTTCTCCAATGGGTTCTGCAGCGCGTTCAGGTAGGCCGAGGCCCCGCCCTCCGCCCCGCCTTCATAGGCGCGCTGGAACAGCTCCTTGCTGCGCCCCAGGGTGGCCTGGTCGAAGACCTGGCAGCGCCGCGCCTGACCCTCGGCGGACTCGATCACCTTGTTGACCCCGCCCCCGGCGTCCATCATCTTCTTGAGCGGTTCCGGCACGCCGTTGGCGCCGTCGCGCATGGCGTACAGCGCCCCAGGCGCGCCGGCCATCATCGAGCACATCTGCAGCATCTGCGCCGCCTCCAGCACCTCCTTGGGCGTGCCGCCGCCCAGCGCCACCTGCACCTTGCGCAGCGCCTCAGCCGGCGAGTTGGCCTGCTCCATCGCCTTCTTGGCCATGGCGCTGTAGTCGGGCGCCGACGCCGAAGCCCGGGCGGCTGCGGCCTGGACCGGCGCAGCGGAGGCTGCCGTCGACGCGGCCTGGGCCGGCGGCTCGGCCGGCGCAACGCCGCTGGCCGCCTGACTGGCTTGCGCCTGCGGGCTCGGCAGCGGCGCCTCGGCAGGGGGCGGGCGCTTGTACAGCCAGGTCCCGGTGCTTATCACCGCGAACGCGATGACGATTGCGAGGACGCGGCGAGGCTGAGCGGGCGCGGAGGCCCCCGTGTGTTGCGGCTGTTCTGTCATGGTTCCTGCTCCTTGTTCGACACGGTCCGGACGGCGTGGCGCCGAAGCGCCTGCAACCACGCGCAGACCGGATGACTGCTGCTTACTTGGCCCTTTCCGGCGTGGCCGCCTGCCCGGCCGCCTCACCCGCCCGCGCCGCCACCTCGATGGGCTCCCGCTTGGCGATGCGGTCGCGGAAGAAGGCCTGCACCTGCTCGGCCGTCACGGCTTCGAGGTTGGCCGTCTCGCGCTGCATCATGGCCTTCATGCGCGGCTCGATGAGGATGCGCTGCAGCCAGTAGGCCCAGTGGCCGTTGTACTCGGGCGCCTTGCGGCTTTGCTCGATCATGGGCTGCTTGGCGCGCTGCAGCTCGTCGGCGCCGACCGGCTGGGCGGCCAGCTCCTTGAGCTGGGCGCGCAGCACCTCGCGGAAGGCGTCGAACTTCTCGGGCGGCGTCTCGATCTCGGCGCTGAAGCGCCCCTGGCCGGCGATGTCCAGGCCGCCGCCGCCGCTGGCGCGCGGCGAGTAGGTGATGCCCAGCTTCTCGCGCACGATGTCGACCAGCCGCGTCTGCAGCAGCGTGGCCGCTACCCGGCCGGTGTTGGACAAGGCGGTGTCTGTCCACTGGTCGGGCATGGACCAGTGCCAGCCCAGCATGCCCTGGTCGGCGCGGCCCTTGTGCAGGGCCACATGAGGCGCGCCGCCATCGGCGGGCGGCGTGGCCTTGAGCGGCACGGCCGGCAGGCGCGGGCGCGCCGGCCCGGCGCCGAAGGTGGCCTGTACGGCGGCGATGGCCGCTTCCTCGCTGACGTCGCCGATGACCACCACATCAGCCGCCCCGGCCAGGGCCGGTCGCAGCATGGCGCCGACATCGTCGCCGCGGGCAGCCAGCAACTCGGCCGCGGTGGGCACGCCGCCGAGCCGCGGCTCGCCGTTGTTCATCACCTTGGACAACTCGCGCCCATAGACGATGCCGGGCAGCGTCTCGAACTGGTTGGCCATCATCGGCGCCACGCCGGCCAGCTTCTCGCCCATCTCGGGGCGAAAGCCAGGGTCGCGCACGAAGGCGGCCAGCAGTTGGAGCTGGGGCTTGAGGTCGGTCGGGCGGGTGTCGCCCACCAGCAGCACGCGTCGGCTGTCCATTTGCAGATTCAGCCCGGCCAGCACGCCGCCGGCCTGCTGCCACTGCGCCACCTCTGCCAGCGAAAGCTTGCCGGTGCCGCCCAGCGGGAACATGTTCAGGGTCCAGGTGGCCGACACCTGCTCGGGCTTGAGGCCGGCCATGCCCTGGCCCACCAGCACCTGCACGATGACCTTGTCCTTCTCCTGTGCCGTGGGCTTGATGACCAGGCGCGTGCCGTTGGCAAAGGCCAGCGTGGTGCTGCCCAGTTCGGCGTCGGTCGTCTTGCTGACGATGGCGCTGGCGGCGCCGAAGTCGGTGTAGGGCCAGGTCACGGTCACCGGCGCGGCCTGGGCCTGCAGCGGCCGGGCCATGGCCTGGGCGAGCTGGGCGGACAAGGCCTGCGGCCCGGCGGCGCCGGCCTTGGCACTGCGGAAGACCAGCGGCCGGCCACCGAAGTCGCGGCGCAGCACGGCGGTCAGTTCCTCGGGCTTGATGGACGCCAGCATCGGCTCCGCCTCGGCCACGCCCTGTTCGGCACTCTGGTAGAGACCCTCGTAGTGGACGGCGTTGACCAGGGCGTCAGCGATGGCCGCGCTCTGGCGCGTCGGCGCCTGGGCCACCATGGCCTGGAGCGCGCTGCGGATGGTCGGCATGAGGCGCTGCAGGTCGGCCGGCTGCACGCCCTGGGCCTGCAACTGGCGCAGCTCGGCCGTCGCGGCATCCAGGGCCTCGGCCCATTTTTCGGGCGGCGCCATCAGTGTCAGCTGGGCCTGGCCTGTCACCTTGTAGATGCGCGGCATGTCCATGCCGAAGGCGCCGAGGAAGGGGCTGCCTGGCTTGAGGGCACGGTCGCTCAGGCGCAGGTTGAGCACGCCGGCGGCCATTTGCTGCACGAGCACGTCGCGGCCGAAGGCCAGCGTGGGCGGGCGCATGTCCGGCGGGTTGATCCAGGTCAGCGAGAGCTTGTCAGGCGCGCCGTCGGCGATGAACTCGGCCGCGGGCTGTGTCGGCTTGGCCGCGCCGAGGTCGAGGGCGTCGGGTTTGCCGCCCGCCTTCCAGTCGGCGAAGCGCTCGCGGATCTGCTTCTCGACGGCGTCAACGTCGATGTTGCCGACGACGATGAGGGTCGCGTTGTCGGGCCGGTAGTTGGCCTGGTAGTAGCGCCTCAGCTTGTCGGCCGAGGCGGCCTGGACGGTGTCGATGCGGCCGATGGGCAGGCGCTGGGCCACGCGCGTGCCGGCCAGCGTCAGGGCCTGCTCGGCAAGGAAGGCGCGCATGCCGGGCACGTCGCGCGTGCGCTCCTCCGACAGCACGACGCCCTTCTCCTGCTCGATGAGTTGGGCGTCGAGCTTGAGGTGCCCGCCAATCTCGCGGAACAGCATCAGGCCCGTGTCCAGCGCCGCGGCGTCGGCCTTGGGGAAGTTGAAGTGGTAGACGGTCTGCTCGAAATCGGTGAAGGCGTTGGTGTCCGCGCCGAAGCTCAGGCCCTGGCGCTGCAACAGATGCACCACCTCGCCGTCTGGCAGCTTGGCGCTGCCGCGGAAGGCCATGTGCTCCAGGAAGTGGGCCAGGCCCTGCTCTTCATCACGCTCCTGCAGCGAGCCTGCGCCGATGCGCATGCGCATGGCCACGCCGTCCTTGGGCGTCTCGTTGTGCTGGATGGCATAGCGCAGGCCATTGGACAGGCGGCCGAAGCGCACCGCCGGATCAGGCTTGCGCTGGACCAGCTCATGGCCCCAGGCAGGCTGCGTTGCGGCGACGGTGGCCGTCGCTGCCGATGCCTCGGCACGGGCGGGCGCAGCGGCGACGCCGCACATCAGCGCTGCGGCCAGCGCGACGGCGTGCGGCACGGATGCGCGCTGCTGGAATCTGGATTTCATGCTTGTTCTCCCTGCCCGATGACGGGCTTGTTGATGGGCCGGCAACGGCCCGACTCTCTTTTCATGCCATCTCTGCCCGGCGTGAACGGCCCATCCACCACACCACGCTGCAGCCGAGCAAGGCGGTCAGCAAGGGCAATGGCGAGTAGCGCGGTACCTCGTTCAAGCAGTACGCCGTGCCCGCCCACGCCATGCCTGTGAGTATTTCGATCATGCCGACCGGTCCTTTGCCCTTCGCGCGCCGCATCAGATCCTTGCGCTTGCCCTGGATGGGGTACCACACCTGCATCACACCGGCCGAGACCGTGCCGCCGGCGAGGCAGAAGAGAAACGTCAGCGTCAGCCAGAGGCCGTGCGTCGGCAAGACCAGCAGCAGCGGCGACACCATCAACCACGCTGGCACCAGTGCGGCCAGCACCTTCGGCCAGCGCAGCAGCGACGGTGGAACCGGTGCGCTGCCCAGCAGGTCAGGCGCATCCTCGGCCGCGACGGTGATCCAGGCCAGACTGCCCGCCAGTGACGATGCCAGCATCACCGCCACAGACGCCAGCACGGTCAGCCCCGCGCCGCGTAGCGCGAGCAGCACCACCGGCACCAGGTACAGCAACTGCATCAGCGTCTGGGCAATGAGCTGCGGGTCGCGTCCGATGAGGCGCCATTCCTTGACCAGCACGCCGCGCCACAGCCCGCCCTTGAACCGGACACTGCCGCGCTGCGGCGCCGCCGCGATACGCCTGGCGCTGCCAGTGACGGACTCCTGCGTGCCCGCCAGGAAACGATGGTGGGCCAGACCGATGACGAGCCCAAAGCCGACGACGCCGACCAGCGCGACCGTCAGCAGCGGCAGCGGCGCGCCGACCAGCGCGCGGCCCGGAAACCAGACTGGACTGTCCGGCGCCAGCGGACCGCCTGGCTCGGCCCAGCGGATCAGCCGGGCAAGCAGTTGCTGCAGGTCGGCAGCGCCAATCACGTTGGGCAGCTGCGACAGCACGGCCAACGCCCCGCCCATCAGCGTGCCCAGCACCTGCGCCACGATGCGGGCCCGGCGGGCGCCGAGCACACGGACCAGCGCCAGCGTGAGTGCGAGGCCCAGCGCGGTGGTCGCCAGCGCCAGTGCCGGCACCGCCGGGTAGATGCCGAGCAACTGCGGGTGCCCGAGGAACAGGCCCACGTGCGCGAACGGCGCCAGCAGGAACAGGAACAGCCCGCCGACGTTGGCGACGATGCCCAGGCCGCGCACCATGAAGACAGTGTGTGTCGCCAGCGGTGAGGACAGCAGCAGATCCAGGTCACCCCGGTCGAACAGCGCCTCGACGGACTGCAGGATGGCCTGCGCGAGCATCAGGCTGATGGCGATCCAGGCCGCTGCGCAGATCAACATGGTCAGCACAAGCTGCTCGCTGCCGGGTGGCCACATGCGCAGAACGAAGTAGGCGCCGACGTGCAGCGCCACGCTCAGCGCGACGGCGAACCCCAGCAGCCCACGGGCCATCCGCTTGCCCATGCCGCGCCAGCCCAGCCGGAGCTCGTGACGGAGAAGCCACAGCACGGAGCCCGGGCGCAACGCCAGCAGCGCCGTCATGCCGCGCTCGTGAGCTGCAGGAACACGTCTTCCAGCGTCCCGCCCGGCCCGCCGCCGGTCGCCGCACGGGCGCGCAGTTCGTCCAGCGTGCCCTGGGCGGTGATGCGCCCGCGATGGATGATGCTGATGCGCTGCGCCAGCCGCTCGGCGATCTCCAGGATGTGCGTGGTGAGGATGACCGTGTGACCCTGCTTGACTCGCTCGACCAGCAGGTCCTTCACCTGGCGCGCCGCCGCCGCGTCCAGGCCGGTGAGCGGCTCGTCCAGGATCAGCAACTGCGGGTCGTGAATGAGCGCGCCGGCCAGCGCCAGCTTCTGGCGCATGCCACGTGAGAAGCCTTCGGTGATCTCGCCGGTGTGAGTCCACAGGTCCAGCCAGCGCAGCAGCTCCTCGGCGCGCGGCGCGGCCACGTCGGGCTCGATGCCCCACAGGCCAGCCACGAACTCCAGGTATTCCAGCGGGCGCAGCTTGCCGTACAGCAGCGGGTCGTCGGGCAGGAAGGCCAGCCTGCGTTTGGCTTCGATGGGCTCGAGCGCGACATCGTGGCCCAGGATATGCACGCTGCCCCCATCGGGCCGCAACAGCCCGGCCACCATGCGCAGCGTGGTCGTCTTGCCGGCGCCGTTGGGGCCGAGCAGCGCATGGAACTCGCCCTGCGGGATGCTGAGGCTGAGCTGGTCCACGGCGGGCTGGCCGCCGAAGCGCTTCACCAGGCCGTTGATTTCCAGTGCGGATGCCCGCTGCGGAGATTGTTGGTTCATCTTTTTTCTCCCTGCCTGATGACGGGCGTGTTCAATTTTTATGGTTTTGCGGGGCTGGGCCAGCGCAGGCGGATACGGGCCTGGTTGCGGACGATGACGAGGTCTGTCCCGTCGGCCAGCAGGACCCGCAGCGCCGCCACATCGGCGATGGCGCCCGCCTTCTCCGCACCGACGATGACGTCACGCGGCTTGAAGCCGGCCGCGTCGCCTGGGCTGCCTGCCTCGACGCTCAGCACGATGATGCCGGCCTTGTCACCCAGGCCAGCGGCCGACTGCTCGCCCAGGGTCTCGACCGGCTTGAGGCTCAGCCCGTACAGCTGTTGCACGGCTTGCAGTGGCGCGGCCTGGCTGAGCTGCTGGGGCACCGGGAATGCGGGCCGCAACGCCAGCGCCTTCAGCCTCGCCGAGCGCACGCCGAAGTCGTCCATGGGGAAGTTGACGAAGCCGACGCGCGCGGCGAGCGCCGCGTTCGTGACCGTGTAATCGCCCCGGGCCGGCGCAGCAAAGCGCGGGTCACCGGCCACGGAGTCGGCATCGCTCCCGCGTGCCTGGGCGGCCCGCAGGTCGGCCTCTGCCACGAAGAAGTTGCGGTTCACGCTGCGCCCCCAGCGCTTGATCTCCACCGGCTGATGCGCCCCCATGACGACATTGGACTCGAACACGTCGCCGCCGTTGTCGAACCACACGTGCGGGTGGAAGCTGCTGTTCACGAGGATGTTGTTGCGCACGATGCGCTGGAAGCCCTCGCGCAGCTTGAGGCCGCCGGCCAGCATCAGGTTCTCTTCGATGACGTAGTTGGAGGCGCCGTCGTCCAGGTCGACGTCCCAGCCATGGTCGCAGCGCCAGCGGTTGCGCCGCATGACGATGGGTTCGACGGCGTCCAGCAGCGCCAACTCCGGATGGGACGCCGCGCGGCGGTCCATCTCGGCGCGGTCGGGGTGCCAGAAGCGGTCACGGCCCCAGCTGTTGAAGCTGCCGTGGTCGCCGGTCAGGCGCACGGTGTCGAACACGTCGTTGTGGGTGAGGCGGTGGCCACCCCAGTTGCCGTCGCCGATGTTGATGCCGGCGCGCGGCATGCGGTAGATGCTGTTGTGGTCGACCGTGATGCGCGCCGCCATCGCGATCTGCACCCCGGTGGCCTGGCGGTCGATCTGGCCGATGTCGTGGATGAGGTTGTCGCTGGCCTCGGAGTCCTTGGGATAGGCGTCGGACTTGGGGCCGGGCGTGCGGTCGATGGCCGCGACCTCCAACTGCTCGTGGTACTCGAACAGCGGTGAGCGCACCGCCTCTGGCCTGCCGACGAAGGCCACGGCCGTGCCGCCGATGTCGTGGATGTGGTTGGCCGAGATGGTCACGCGCTGTGCGCGGCCGCTGACGACGACGGCATGGCCGCCGAGGTCGACGAACTCGGAGTTCTCGACGCGAACGTCGCCGGCGTTCTCGATGGTCACGGCGCCAGCGCGATAGAACTTCCAGTCCGAACGCAACAGCGGCTCGGTGGCCTTCAGGAAGGTGGGTTCCGTTTCCCGGAACACGAGATTGCGAACCCGCACATGCTGTACCTGGGCCGTGCGGCCTTCAATGCGGATGAGGGCTTCTTGCGCGCTGCCGCGAAAGCCCCGTGCCGGCGGCCGTTCGCCAGCCAGCGGCTTGAAGTAGAGCCAGCCCTCGCGGCGGTCATGGAACCATTCGCCCGGCGCGTCCAGTTCCTCCAGCACGTTCTCGACGTAGCGGTCCTTGTCGCTCGGCGGCATGACGCGGTTGTTGGCCAGTTGCGGGCCGTAGTCCAGGCTGCCGTCGGGCTTCTTGCCGAGGATGGGGATCTGCAGGCCGCCCCAACCGTAGCCGTGCAACGCGTGAAGCACGGCACCTTGCGGGTCACGCCAGCGTGCGACGCGCTCGGGCGAGGTGGCATCCGCGGCGCCGCCGAAGCCGGTGTGGGCGCGGTCGAGATTGGGGTAGCGGGCGCGCACGAGCGCGTGCTGCCCCAACCACAGGCGTTGAAACGAAGCGTCGGCCAGGCGGGCTCGCCAGATGCCGTCCTTCCAGGCCTCCCAGCGCAGTGCCGGCAGCGACATCGCACCGCTCAATACGGGCTGAGCGCCAGGCGCAGCGGCGAGCACGAAGGGCTCGTCTGCCGTGCCCGACAGGGCCTCGTCGATGACGATGGGCGCCGACAGCTGATAGTTGCCAGCAGCCAGCTCGATGCGGTGGATGCGCTTGTCCGTCCGCGCCCGCTGCAGGGCCGTCTCCAGCGACTTGGCGTCCTTCACGGTCAGCGCATCGGCCTGCGCGCCGCAGGCCAGAACCGCCAGAGTGAGCAGCAGGGTCATCAGCCTCATGGCGCGTCCCTCTCGGTCATCCGCGTTGGATGGCTGGTGTTCGCCGGTCCCGTCACGGCGCGGCCTTGATGCGCACCATGATCACGCCATGCGGTGCAACCTTGCCGCCGTAGCTGCCGCTCACGCCCTTCGTGACCTTCTTGCTCCACAGGTCCTTCACGTCGGCCTTCTGGTCGACGGGCAGTTGGAGCTGTTCCCAAGCCACCTTCATGTCGGCCGGCGTCTTGCCGCGGTTGAACAGCACCACCGCGTGCTCACCGCCCGCGAGCGGACGCACCCAGACTTCGAGGTCGCCTTCCTTCAGCGCGCGGCGGCCTTGCTGGCCCAGCGGGTCCTGGTCGACGGCGATGACGTCCTTGTTGGTGAGGATGCGCACCGTGTCGGCGTCCATCTTCGACAGGTCGTTGCCAGCGATCAGCGGCGCGGCCAGCATGGCCCACAGCGAGAAGTGCGACTCGTACTCGGTGGTCGTCATGCCGCCGTTGCCCACTTCCAGCATGTCGGGGTCGTTCCAGGCATTTGGCGCTGACACGCCCCCGCGCGCGGCCTGCATGTCCAGGACGTTGGTCATGCCATTCCCCTTGTCCTTCGTGCTTTCCCAACCGTCGTAGATGTCGTGGGTGGTGCGCCACAGGTGGCCCACCGTCGGGCCCCAGCGCTCGGGATGGTCGGTGCCCCATTCGCAGATGGACAGCACGATGTCGCGGCCGGACGCGCGCAGGGCCTTGGCAATGATGGTGTAGGCCGCCTCGGCGTTGCGGGTGCCGGTGTTGCACCAGTCGTACTTCAGGTAGTCGACGCCCCATTTGGCGTACTGGCGCGCGTCCTGGAACTCGTGGCCGGCGCTGCCGGGGCGGCCTTCGCAGGTCAGAGAGCCAGCGTCGGAATACAGGCCGAACTTCAGACCCTTGGCATGCACGTAGTCGGCGAGTGCCTTCATGCCGGACGGGAAGCGCTCCGGATCGGCTTGGATGTTGCCGTCGGCGTCGCGGCTTTTCTGCCAGCAGTCGTCGATGACGAGGTATTGATAGCCGGCGTCCTTCATGCCCGAGGCGACCATGGCATCGGCCTGTTCGCGGATCAGCTTTTCGCTGACGTTGCAGGCGAACTTGTTCCACGAGTTCCAGCCCATCGGCGGGGTCGGCGCCACATTGGGCTTGGGAGCCTCCAGCTTCAGCGTCCCGTCGGCATGGGCGTGCGTGGTGGCGATGAAGCAGAGCAGTGCGACGGTACGAGCGGCGCGTCGGATGAGGTGGTGCATGCAGAAGTTCTTTGGAGGGACTGGAAGAGAGGGGCGTTCTGAAGTGGTGCGTCGGACGGGCGTCGGATTCAGCGCCCGTAGCGCCGGCCTGCCGACTCCAGCGGCCAGTCGTCGGTGCGCAGCGGCGGCAGGGGCAGGCCATCGCCACCGACCACATTGGCTTCGCTGGCGTTGTTGACCCAGGCATAGCGCGCGGCGACAGGCGACGGCACGGCGGTGCTGCGCAGCACGATGCGGTCGCCGTCGAAACGTGCTTCGGCCGGTACCCAGCGCCGGTCGGCGCCGGCGACGTAGAAGCCGCGCAGCGGCTCGCCGGTGCGCGCAGTTCGCAGGCCGCCGGCGGTGGTGTCGAAGCGCAGCTCAAATTCGCCGCCCTTCGACTGATGGCCGGTCAGGCGCGGGCCCGTGGCCGGCGCGGTGCGCAGCCCCAGCTCGTGCATCGCCAGCGCGGCCAGGCGCTGGCCCACGGTGCGCTTGTTGCGGGGGTGAATGTCGACGGCATCGCCCACGTCGATCGCCGTGGCCATGCCGGTGT
>NZ_JBFULE010000047.1:0-18687 GCF_056400485.1 Roseateles sp. P5_B10 | reverse complement strand
GTGCTGACCCTGGTGGAGAACGCCATCGCCCACGGCATCGAGCCGCAGCTGCGCGGCGGCCACCTGGAGATCGCTGCACGCCAGGAGGCCGGCCGCCTTGTGCTGACCATCAGCGACGACGGCCCCGGCCTCGCGCCCGGCTGGACCGAGAGCATCGGCCTGTCCAACACGCGCCGCCGCCTGGCTGCCGCCTTCCCCACCGCCACATTGACCTTGGCCGATGCCCATCCCGGCTGCGTCGCCACCCTGACCCTATGAACCCCACGACCGCCCTGATCGCCGACGACGAGGAAGCCCCGCGCGAGCAGCTGCGCGCGGCGCTCACCCGCCTCTGGCCCGAGCTGGACATCGTCGCTGCCAGCATGAATGGCGCCGAGGCCTGGGACGACTGCCTGGCCCATGAGCCGGCCATCGCCTTCCTCGACATTCGCATGCCCGGCCTGACCGGTCTGGAGGTGGCGCGCCGCCTGTCGGCGCTGGCCGCACCGCCGCTGATCGTCTTCGTGACCGCCTTCGACGACCAGGCCCTGGCGGCCTTCGATGCCGGCGCGGTGGACTATGTGCTCAAGCCCGTGGACGACATGCGCCTGGCCCAGACCCTCGCCCGCCTGCGTGCCCGCATCGCCCAGCCGGCGCCCGACACGGCGGCCCTGCAGCGCCTGCTGGCTGGTCTCGTGCCGCACAAGCCGGCACCGCGGCCCATCCAGGCCAGCGTCGGCCGCGAGGTGCAGCTGATACCGCCCGACGAGATCGTCTACTTCGAAGCCGATGCCCGCTATACCCGCGTCGTCCACCACGGCGGCGACGCGCTGATCCGCACGCCGCTGCGCGAGCTGCTGACCCAGCTCGACCCGGAGCAGTTCTGGCAGATCCACCGCAGCGTGCTGGTCAACAGCCGCTGCATCGCGCGCGCCATCCGCATCGACGAGGGCAGCATGGTCGTCACGCTGCGCGGCCGCGACGAGAAGCTGCCCGTGTCGCGCCAGTTCCAGGCCCTCTTCAAGGGCCAGTAAGCGCTGTCGCCCGGGCAAACCCTGGGGGAACAGGTCATGTCGAGTCAGACAATCCGCGCCACTCCAGATGCCCCTAGTTCTTGGGGTCACCCTCCCAGACCGCTGCCATGCCCCTGCCGCTGCCCAACCCGCGCTTCGACCACTTCTACCGCTACGACGAGCTGACGGCCCTGCTGTTCGCCTACGCCGAAGCCCGCCCCAACCTGGTGTCGGTGCGCTCGATCGGCAAGAGCTACGAGGGCCGCGACATCTGGGTCATCGTCGTCACGAACCTGGCCAGCGGCATGGACATCGACAAGCCGGCGATGTGGATCGACGGCAATATCCACGCGGCCGAGCTGACCGCGTCGACGACCTGCCTGTACTACGTGCACCACCTGCTGAAGGAGCACGGCGGCACGTCGGCCGAGGCCCAGCAGATCAACCGCCTGCTGGACACGCGCACCCTCTACATCGTGCCGCGCCTGAACCCCGATGGCGCCGAGCTGGCCCTGGCCGACCGGCCGCGCCACATCCGCAGCTCGACCCGGCCCTATCCCTACACCGAGGAAGCCGTCGACGGCCTGACCATCGAGGACGTCGATGGCGACGGCCGCATCCTGACCATGCGCGTGCCCGATCCGCACGGTGGCTACAAGAAGCACGCTGGCGACCCGCGGCTGATGGTGGCGCGCGAGCCCGGCGAGCAGGGCGGCGAGTACTACCGCCTCATCCCCGAGGGCTTCATCAAGAACCACGACGGGCTGACGGTCAAGGTCAACGCCGACCGCGAAGGCCTGGACCTGAACCGCAACTTCCCCGGCGAATGGCGCCAGGAGTTCCAACAGCTCGGTGCCGGCCCCTACCCGACCAGCGAGCCCGAGGTGCGGGCCATGGTGGACTTCATCACCCAGCATCCCAACATCGGCGCGGCCATCAGCTATCACACCCACAGCGGCGTCATCCTGCGCCCCTGCGGCACCCGCAGCGACAACGACATGACGCCCGAGGACCTGTGGTTGTTCCAGAACTTCTCGGCCCTGGGCGAGAAGCACACGGGCTACCCCGCCGTCAGCATCTACGAGGATTTCCGCTACCACCCCAAGGACGTCATCACCGGCACCCAGGACTGGGTCTACGAGCACCTGGGCGCGCTGTTCTGGGTCGTCGAGCTGTGGTCGCCAAGCAAGGAGGCCGGCCTCGAGGTCAAGAAGTTCATCGACTGGTACCGACAGCATCCGGTGGAGGACGACGTCAAGCTGCTGAAGTGGAGCGACGAGCAATGCGGCGGCAAGGCCCATGTCGAATGGACGCCCTTCCAGCATCCGCAGCTGGGTTCCGTGGAGATCGGCGGCTGGGACAAGATGAACTACTGGCGCAACCCGCCGCCGGCCCTGCGCGAGCGCGAGGCGGCGCGCTTTCCGGCCTGGATGACGCAGATCGCCATGAGCCTGCCCAAGCTGGAGCTGATCCGCACCGAGGTGCGGGCGCTGGGCCCCGACATGTGGCGGGTGCGCATGGCCGTGGCCAACGCCGGCTATCTGCCGGCCTATGTGACGCAGCGGGCGCTGGAGCGCAAGGCGGTGCGCGGCGTCATGTTCGAGATCCACATGCCCAGCGGCGACCCGGCCATCAGCCTCGTCAACGGCAAGGAGCGCATGGAAGGCCCGCAGCTCGAAGGCCACGCGCCCAAGCAGAGCCAGTTGGCCTTCCTGTTCAACAAGCAGCCCACGGGCGACCGCGCAGTGGCGGAGTGGGTGGTGCGCGCGCCGGTGGGGACGCGGCTGGCGCTTTCGGCGAGTGCGGAGCGGGCCGGGGTGGTGAGGACGGAGGTGGTGCTGGATTGACGAGAAGTCGCATCCCTGAGACCTTCGCATCAACGCTACATGCGGCGGCCAGTGCGCTTGCCGAGCGCGGAGAACGTGTCCTCCGCTCAGTTCTGAAATGCCGGCGAGCTCGGCACCGCAACGGCCAATGAAGCAGCAACTTGGGGGCGCGCCGAGCTCACTGCCGTTGCCGAATCACCAGCAAGCCCATCAGGCAAGCGCCACAAAAAAGCATTGACGTTGTGCCGGGTTCAGGAACTGGCGCCGCTTGCTGTTCAGCGTTCGCAAACATGGTTGTGTAAATGGTCTCCTCGCGCGACCACCCGTTTACAAACGTCACCGAGAGCGTCCTAGCTTCGGAAAAGGAAAAGGAGCCGCCTTCCTCATCTATTGACTTTTGCAAGACATCTGCCACAGGAAAATTTATCAGGGTCGAGACGTTGATGTATGCGGTGGCGAGAACCGTGTTGTGAAAGGTCTGGACGCCGGCAACTCCGGAGTTCGCTTGGAGTTTGGCATCCGCCGTAATTTCTAGTTTCGTGTTAGGCGACAGCGTGAATATCGAGTACGCCAACGCGTTCGCACCTGTCTCGTTAGGAGAATATGCACCTCCGCTGGCGCCAAGGGAAGACGACACGTGGCTTTCAAAACTGAGGCTGGCTAGACTGCTTGTATCGATCCGGAATTCCCCAGTTTGACCTTCGCTGATCAAGTTCCTTGAAAAGCTTGCCAAGRGCGCTTGAGTGCTCGCGGTAAGCTGGTCCGTCATGCCAGTGGGCGTAGTTGCCCAAAGCTTTCCGACCAGCTGGCCGCCAGCCAAAGTTATATACGGCGCAATACCGTCGCCAGGATTGAGGTCGACCAGTGTGAAGTGGAAATTGCTCAATGAGGCGCTTACCTGGACGTCTGCTCTGCACGTTAACGCAGCAAACATGACACCGCAGGCCGCGAGTATTTTGTTCATTTGAAGCTCCATTCAGCACCGGTAGTGGTGCTGTCGGACATTAGCGAGCTTTGGCTACCAGACGTACCCCTAGGGCGAGCCGGTCAAGCCAACTGGTGCGGGCACCGGTCGGGACGCGGCTGGCGTTTGTCGGCCAGCGCTGAGCGGGCTGGCATCATCCGGACCGAGGTCGTGCTGGACTAAGTACTGCGAACGACCAGTTCGGTCGGCATGATCTCGCTGGCGGCGGCCTGGCCGCCGATCAGGTCCAGCACCTTGCGCGCCAGCAGCACGCCGCCGTGATGCCAGTCCTGGCGCACGCTGGTCAGCGGCGGCGCAAAGCTCTGGGCGGCGGGCGAGTCGTCATAGCCGATCACCGAGACCGCATCAGGCACAGCCAGGCCGGCGTCGGTGAAGGCGCGCACAGCGCCCATGGCGAGCAGGTCGCTGGCGGCGAACAGACCGTCGGGCGCCTTGCCGCCTCGACCCAGGTTGGCGAGATGGGCCTGCACGGCCGTGAAGCCGGCGCCGAAGGTGAAGGCCGCCGGCGTCAACGTCTGGGTCTTGAGGCCGGCCTTCTTCAGCGCCTTGGCGAAGCCCTGCTGGCGGTCGCGGATCTCGGCATGGCGCACGTCACCGAGGAAGAGCAGCTCGCGCCGCTGCAGTGTGATGAGGCGCTCGGCCGCACAAGCGCCGCCATGGGCGTTGTCGCCGCCGACCACGACCGAGTCGCCGCGGCCATGCTCGGCTCCCCACACCACCATCGGCAGGCCCATCGCCGCAGCCGACTTCACCGCCGAGCCGTTGGCGCCCTGGCCCAGCAGGATGAGGCCGTCGGCGGACGCCGCCATGCCCTGGCCGGGGCTTTGCAGGGCCGACAGCAGCACGCTGTAGCCGCGCGAGGTCAGCTCCTGGGTGATGCCGCCGAGCAGCTGCAGCGGGTAGGCGTCGGTCATGGGACGGTCGGTGTCGGGCTGCATCTCCAGCATGACGGCGACCATGTGGCTGCGGCGCAGCCGCAGGTTGCGCGCATGGTGGTTGAAGCGGTAGCCGGCGGCTTCCGCCAGCGTCTTGATGCGCTCGCGCGTGGCCGGCGTGACCGAGGGGCTGTCGCGCAGCGCGCGCGAAACCGTGATCGTGGAGACGCCGGCCAGAGCGGCGATCTGCTCCATCGTGACGGGCTTGGACTCCGTCGTCATTGGTGCACCCTTCGGCCTACGGCCTGTCCCGCCAGGCGGGAGCGAGCTTGCTTGGGGCGGCCCGGCGCGGCGCTCATGCCACTTTCTGTTCCAGCACGTAGTTCGCGCCGTCGTACTGGCCCAGTCGCTCGACGAGCACCGGCAGGCATTCGGCCAGTTCGTCGTGCAGCGTGAACGGCGGGTTGGCGATGAACATGCCGCTGCCCAGCATGCCCAGGCCTTTGCCGTCCGGGCGGTCGGCGGGTTCGGCCACGGTCAGCCGCACATGCAGCCAACCCTTCTTGGCGGCGGCGTCGGCGCTGCCCTTCAGGCGCGCCGCGAGCTGGCTCGATTCGAGCAGCTGCAGCTGCGGGTACCAGATCATGATGACCGTGTCGGCGGCCCGCTCCAGCGCCTCGCGCAACGCCGAAAGCACCTTGCCGTAGTCGCTCTTGATCTCGTAGGACGGGTCCATCAGCAACGCGGCGCGGCGGGTGGGCGAGGGCAGCTCGGCCTTGATGGCGGCAAAGCCGTCGGTGTCGCGCACCTGCGTCTGCGCGCGGCCGTCGAGGTAGCTGGCCAGGATGCGGTGGTCGGTCGAGTGCAGCTCGTAGACGCGCAGCCGGTCGGTCTCGCGCATCAGCATGTTGGCGATGGCCGGCGAGCCCGGGTACTGGCGCAGCTGGCCGCCGGGGTTGAAGGCGCGCACCAGGTCGAGGTAGTCGGCCAGCGGTGCGGGCAGGTCCTTGCGGTCGTAGAGCTTGACGACGCCTTCGGCGTACTCACCCTTCTTCTGCGCATAGCGGCCTTCGACCGAGTAGCCACCGGCGCCTGCATGGGTGTCGATCAGCGTGTAGGGCTTGTCTTTCTCAGCCATGTAGCGCAGCACGCGCGTCAGCACGAGGTGCTTGAGGACGTCGGCATGGTTGCCGGCATGGAAGGCGTGGCGGTAGGCGAGCATGGCGCGATTGTCGCTAACACATCCGCCATCAACCCCACCGGGACGGGGAAAGTTGGCCCCGGCCAGACTTGCAACCATCCTTACCGGCCCTATTTCACCGCCATGCCTACCCTTTTCGACCCCATCCGCTTCGGCGACATCCAGCTTGCAAACCGCGTCGTCATGGCRCCGCTGACGCGCAACCGCGCCACCCGCCAGACCCCGCACGACCTCCACGTCGAGTACTACCGCCAGCGCGCCGGCGCCGGCCTGCTGATCACCGAGGCGACCCAGATCCGCCCCGATGGCCAGGGCTATTTCGACACGCCGGGCATCCACACGCCCGAGCAGATCGCCGCCTGGAAGCAGGTGACGGACGCGGTGCATGCCGAAGGCGGCAAGATCGTCGTGCAGCTCTGGCATGYGGGCCGCATCTCGGTGAACAGCCTGCAGCCTGGCGGCCAGCAGCCGGTGTCGTCCACCAACCGCGCCGCCAAGACCAAGACCTATGCGGCCTATGGCGAACTGGTGCCCACCGACGCGCCGCGAGCCCTGGCCACGCATGAGATCCCGCAGTTGATCGCCGACTATGTGCAGGCGGCCAAGAACGCCATCGCCGCCGGCTTCGACGGCGTCGAGATCCACAGCGCCAATGGCTATCTGCTCGACCAGTTCCTGCGCGACAGCGCCAACGACCGCAACGACGAATACGGCGGCTCCATCGAGAACCGCGCCCGCCTGCTGATCGAGGTCATGACGGCGGTGGCCGGCACCATCGGCGCCGGCCGCACGGCGCTGCGCCTGAGCCCGGTCACGCCGAGCAACGACATCGGCCAGGACAGCAATCCGCAGGCTCTCTTCAACTACGTGGCCAACCAGCTCGCGCCGCTGAAGCTGGCCTTCCTGGAGGTGGTGGAAGGCGCCACCGGCGGCGCACGCGACGTCGCGCCCTTCGATTACGCCGAGCTGCGCCGCCGCTTCAACGGCCCCTATATCGCCAACAACGGCTACGACCGCACCATGGCCCTGGACGCCGTCGCCAGCGGCAAGGCGGACGCGGTGGCCATTGGCCGGCCCTTCATCGCCAACCCCGACCTCGTCGAGCGCATCCGCGGCGACCTGCCCTGGGCCGCGCCGCAGAAGGAGACTTTCTACGGCGGCGGCGCCGAGGGCTACACGGACTACCCGGTGCTGAAGCGCGCCTGACCCATACGCCGCCGATATGGCGGCGCGCCGGTGCCGAGCTGCGACGACGCCAATGACCTGACGGCCGGCTTCAACGCCCTCAGGACTGGAAAGCGCCGGGGTGGCGCGCCGGCCCGTTGAGGGCCTGGCTGGTGTGAGGGTGGCGGTACTCGCGCGAAGGCGCGAGCTTCATGCCGCCCCCCTCGCCCGCGTCGGCAGCCTTGCCGCGCAGTGACGAATCGGGCTTGAGCCGGTAGTCGTCGCGCGCCGCGCGCACGAACTCATCCCAGTCGGCGTGGAAGTTGGCGCGCCGCGTCCAATGCCCCTCGGCCGCGAGCTGGGGGCCGCCGACGAGCAGGTTGTTGGCCAGCACGACCTCGGCCTGCGGCGGCGTCACGCGCAACCAGATGCCGCCGCTGGGCAGTTGGTCCACCAGCGTGTTGTTGACGAGGTAGAGGGCCTGCTTCTCCCATTTCGCACCCTCGACGCCGAAGGAAATGACGTGCGGGTTCTCCGTCATCGAGCTCTGCATGATGAGGTTGCCCATGACGACGGCAACGCCGCCATTGGGGAACTCCAGCTCATAGCTCGCGCGGCCACCGATCTCGTCGGACAGGCGGTTGTAGAGGATGCGGTTGAGGGCCGCGCGGCTCTTCAGCAGATGGCCATGCAGGCCGTGGTGGAAGTAGCTGCCGGTCACGGCCAGGCGCTTGATGGCGCCGACGTAGAGGTTGTGCGTCTTGCCCTCGCGCGGCAGGATGGGGCCGAAGTCGCAGTCGGCGATGTCGAGCTCGATGGCCTCATCGTTGGCGGTCAGCACGCCGTTCTCGTTGTCGCTGAAGGTGCAGTCCACCAGCGTCAGTGAACCGGCCTCGACGCGGATGCCGGCGCCGTTGCGATCGGGCACCGCGGCGCCGGTGAAATCGAAGCCTTCGATGCGCTGGCGCCGGCCGGTCGTCACGAACAGGCCCTTGCCCTGCGCGTGGGCGCCGGCCGCGACCAGCTTCACGCGGCCGCCGACGGCACGCAGCGTCAGCCCGTGCTGGGGCCAAGTGGCGACATCGGCCACGTACTCGCCCGCATCGACCTCGACGAGCATGCCGTCACGCGCTTGGCGGGCCGCGGCGGCCAGCGACTTGACGGCGCGCCTGGGTCCGACCTGCAGCACCGGGCCGGCATAGGCGGCAACGGGCGCCAACCCTGCCACGGCCAACAGCAGCCGGCGCCRCATTAGCCCTTCTTCTTCATTTTTGCCTTGAAGAGTTCGACGATGCCGACCTCGCGTGGCCCTGCTATCAACTCGAAGGCCTGGCCGGCCGCAATCGATCCCTCGCGCTTCACGGCAAGATAGAAGCCGCAGTAGCCGCTCTGCGCCATCAGCTTGGCGGCCTGGTTGAAGCCCATGTGCGCGTTGAACTTGAAGCAGGGGTAGCGCGGCTCGGACACGACGAGCTCGCAGTCCGGGAAGCGCAGCACATCGCCGATCCAGACCCTGCTTTCCAGCAGGCCCGTCAACGTCAGGTTCTCGCCGCAATCCCCCGGCTGCAGCGCGCCTTCCACCTTGGCCTGGCCGCGCACCGTCTGCCAGAAAGCGTAGTGCTCCTGGGGGTAGGCATAGACGGCCTTGCTCAAGCCGCCGTGCACGCTCAGGTCGGCCTGCTCGTCGCCGTCCAGGCCCAGGGGCCGGACATCGACGGGCCCCTGGCAGTGGCGCTTGCGAATGGCCGAATCCAGTACCTGGCCCGAGGTCGCAACAAAGTGTTCGACGCGGGCGGTGTTCACGCTGACGACTTGCATGGCGGCCATTGTCCAGGAGGCTTTCGGCATGTCGGCCTACAAGGGCGCGCCGACCGTGCGTCTAGGCTTCGGCCAAAACTTTTAGGGAGAGCCTATGAATGCACTAGACACCGGCGCGCGGGTCTGGGCCGGCTTGGCCGTTCCTCCGTCCAGCGCGCTGATGTTCGTCGTTGGCGTGCTGCTGGCCGGCGCTCTGGCCGGCGAATTCATCGCCGCGACGACGCGGCTGCCGCGCGTGGTCGGCTACACATTGGCAGGCTGCGTGGCCGCTGCCTTCGGCCACGGCGTTGCGATGCCGCTGGCCGGCGCGGCCCAGACTGTGACCGACCTGGCCCTGGGCCTGCTGTTGTTCGAGATCGGCAGCCGCGTGCACCTGCGCTGGCTGGTCCGCAACCCTGGCCTGGCGCTGACCAGCCTGGCCGAAGCCCTGCTCAGTGCGCTGGCGGTGGCCTTCGTACTGCGCCTGTTCGACCTCAGCTGGCAGACGGCCATCGCCTGCGCCATCCTGGCCATGCCGGCGCCCGCCGCCGTGTCGGGGCGCGTCGCGATGGAATTGGGGGCTGCGGGTCAAGTCACGCAGCGGGCTTCGTTGCTGACGGCCTTGAACACGCTGTACGCCGTTGTCGCGCTGATCCTGATGCGCACCTGGTGGGCGGCCGACGACGGCGGCAGCCTGTCGCAGGCGCTCGCTGGCCTGGCGATCTCGCTGCTGACGACACTGGGGCTGGCCGCGCTGCTGGCGGGCGCCGTCTACCTCGTCGCGCGGCGACTGGACCTGCGCAACGAGAGCGCCGTGCTGCTGCTGTTCGGCCTGGTCGCCTTCGCCATCGTCGCCGCGCGCGCCATCGGCGTGTCGACGCTGCTGATGCCGCTGCTGGCGGGCCTGCTGCTGCGCAACACCAGCGACCGGCCCTGGGTCTGGCCGCGTCACTTCGGCACCTCGGGCGGGGCGCTGGTGCTGATGCTCTTCGTCATCGTCGGCTCGGCCTGGTCGCCCAAGATCCTCGTCGCCGGCGGCTTCGCCGCGCTGGCGCTGCTGGCAGCCCGCTTCATCGCCAAGACCGTGGCCATCGTGGCGCTGGCGCCCATGGCCAAGGCCAGTTGGCGCCAGGGCCTGGCGCTATCGATCACGATGACGCCGCTGTCCGCGACCGCCCTGGTCATGCTCAGCGAGCTGATGCGCGCCGAGCCTGAACTGGCCGCTGGCGCCGTGCCCATCATCCTGGCCAGCATCGCCGTGCTGGAGCTGATCGGCCCCATCGCCGTGCAGTTCGCGCTGCGCCTGGCCGGGGAACTGCCGCCCGCGCCCAAGCGCGTCCCACGCAACAAGGAGGCCGTTGAATGAGCCTGGGTGATTTCTCCAAATCGCAGCCGCTCACCCTCGGTGTCGAGCTCGAACTGCAGATCGTCAACAGCGACGACTACGACCTCGCGCCTGTCTCGGGTGACCTGATGCGGCTGATGGAAAAGCGCAGCATCCCGGGCGACGTGAAGCCCGAGATCACCAGCAGCATGATCGAGCTGGCCACCGGCGTCTGCACGGGCTTCGGCCAGGTGCTGTCGGAGCTGGGCCAGATCCGCGACGCGCTGGTGGACTGTGCCGAAAAGCTGGACGTGAGTCTGTGCGGCGGCGGCACCCACCCCTTCCAGCACTGGAAGCGCCAGCGCATCTTCGAGACGCCGCGCTTTCATGAGCTGTCGTCGCTGTACGGCTACCTGTCCAAGCAGTTCACCATCTTCGGCCAGCATGTCCACATCGGCTGCCCGAGCGCCGACGAAGCCCTGGTGCTGCTGCACGGCATGAGCCGCTTCATCCCCCACCTGATCGCGCTGGCAGCATCGTCTCCGTTTGTGCAGGGCGAGGACACCGGCTTCGATTCGGCACGCCTGAACTCGGTCTTCGCCTTCCCGCTGTCGGGCCGTGCGCCGTTCGTGCAAACCTGGACCGACTTCGAGGCCTACTTCGCCAAGATGACCCGCACCGGCGTTGTCTCGGGCATGAAGGACTTCTACTGGGACATCCGCCCCAAGCCCGAGTTCGGCACCATCGAAGTCCGCGTGCTTGACACGCCGCTGACCATCGAGAAGGCGGCGGCCCTGGCCGGCTTCATCCAGTGCCTGGCGCGCTGGATCACGGTGGAGAAACCGTTCAAGCTCAGCGAAGACGATTACCTGCCCTACACCTTCAACCGCTTCCAGGCCTGCCGCTTCGGCCTGGACGGCACCTTCGTCGATCCCGAGACCGGTGACCACCGCGTGCTGCGCGACGACCTGATCCATGTGCTGACCAAGCTGGACACCCACGCCGGTGACCTGCACGCGGAAGCCGCGCTGCAATACATGCGCCGCGAGATCAACGGCATTGGCAATGACGCATCCTGGCTGCGGCGCGTCGAGGCCGAGAACCACCTGTTGCCCGAAGTGGTGAGGCGGGCGGCCAAACGCTGGCACGGCTGAGCGCCGGCGCTCGCAGCGAGCGGCGGCTCGCCATTGCAGACCGAACAGCGGACGCGCGGTGCCGTAGCGGATCTGCGCTGGCCGGGCGAACGCTGCCGCTCAATTGGTGCGGCCGGCCAAGGTGCTTCTCATGACAGCTGGCAACATCGCAGCTGCTCTTCGCAACCACCCCTCATGACCGACACCCCCGCCCGCACCCGCTGGGCCATCGTGCTGCTGCTGTGCGCCTGCGGCGTGCTGGCCGGCGGCCAGTTCGCCAAGATTTCCATCGAGTTCACGCGACTGCAGGCGGTCTACAACGCCTCGCCCGCCGGCATGGGCTTGCTGCTGTCGACCGTCGGCGTGGTGGGCCTGCTGTGCGGCGTCGTGGCGGGTTGGCTGGCGCCGCGGGTGGGCTATCGCCGCCTGCTGCTGATCGGCCTGGGCGGCGGCGCCTTGCTGTCGGCTCTGCAAGCGTTGCTGCCGCCTTTCGGCCTGTTCTGGGCCAGCCGTGTGCCCGAAGGCGCGGCCCATCTGGCCATCATGGTGGCCACGCCGACGCTGCTGATCCACGCCTGCGCGCCGCCACACCGCACCGCCGTCATGGGCCTGTGGGCCACGGTGGTGGGCCTGGCCTTCGCCGTGCTGGCCGGGCTGGATCGCCTGCTGCCCCAGGGCCTGGCGCCGCGCGAGACCCTCGCCGGGCATGCAATGTTGCTGGCCCTGGCGGCGCTGGCGGTGCGGCTGTGGGTGGCCGACGTCCGTGCGGCGCCCGCGCCGGTCATGGCGGGCGCGCGCGCCGGTGTGCTGGCCCTGCACCGCGAGGTCTATGCCGACCTGCGCACCGCGCTGCCCGGCCTGGCGTTCTTCTTCTATGCCTTCCCGACGATCGCGCTGATCACCTTCGTGCCCCGCTTCAGCGGCCAGGGTCAGGGCGGTTTTCACACGGTGCTGCCGCTGATGGCCACGGCGGGCACGCTGGCGGCAGGATGGGCCGCGCGGCGCTTCGAGGGCGGCTTGAAGCTGGTGCGCCTGGCGTACCTGGCTTTTGGCGCTGCGGCACTGGCGCTGACCGGAGCGGCGCTCATGGGCGCACCCACCGAGGCGCTGGCACTGCTGACGTTGACCTGCGCCGGCCTGGGCGGCGGCGCCGCGTCCACATTGATCCCGCAGCTCAACCCCACCCCGGCCCAGCAGGCTCGCGCTTCCGGCGTGCTGGTGCAACTGGGCAACCTGGGCTCGGTCAGTGGCCCGCCGCTGTTCGCGGCGCTGGCGGATCGCTTCGGCCTGGTGGGCCTGGCCGGCCTTGCTGCTTTGACGGCCACCGTGGCGTTGCTGGTGCTGGGGCGGCTGGGTACGCGACTCGAGGGCTGACGACCCAGGAAGTTGCGTCAAGTTTCACGCACTCTTCGCGCAAACCCTAGCCCCACTTCGCCACCGCCGTGAGCCGCGCGGCCGCGCTGGCATGGTGTTATTCCTGTTTTGCATGACCCCCACCGATCCCGGTGGTTACGGCGTGATTACATTGGATTCGACAATCCACCTCCTCAGGTTCGGTGTGCTTGGGCCAGCTCGCCAGCTGCCCCAAACACATTCCCATGATTGGAGCTTTCGCCATGAACCAACCCGCCATGCAGGGGCTGCGGCTGAACCTGCCCGCCTATGTCAAAAACGCCCGGCTGATTGCCTGGGTGGCCGAGATCGCGGCGCTCACGGAGGCCGCCGACGTCTATTGGTGCGACGGCAGCGCCGACGAATACCAGCGGCTGTGCGATCAGCTCGTCGCCACCGGTACCTTCAAGAAACTCAACCCCGAGCTGCGCCCTGGCAGCTACCTGGCCAACTCGGACCCAAGCGACGTCGCCCGCGTCGAGGACCGCACCTTCATCTGCTCCGCCAAGAAGGAAGACGCCGGCCCGACCAACAACTGGATGGCTCCGGCCGAGATGCGCAGTTTGCTGCAGACCGGTCAAGCTGACGGAACCCCGGCCCTCTTCAAGGGCTGCATGCGCGGCCGCACCCTCTACGTGGTGCCCTTCAGCATGGGGCCGCTGGGCAGCCCGATCGCCCACATCGGCGTGGAACTGAGCGACAGCCCCTACGTCGCAGTCAACATGCGCACCATGACGCGCATGGGCCGCGCCGTCATCGAGCTGCTGGGCACGGATGGCGACTTCGTGCCTTGCGTGCACACCGTGGGCGCACCGCTGGCAGAAGGCCAGGCCGATGTGAGCTGGCCCTGCAACAAGACCAAGTACATCGTCCATTTCCCTGAAACGCGCGAGATCTGGAGCTATGGCTCGGGCTACGGCGGCAACGCGCTGCTGGGCAAGAAGTGCTTCGCGCTGCGTATCGCGTCCACCATGGGCCGCGACCAAGGCTGGCTGGCCGAGCACATGCTGGTGCTGGGCGTGGAGAACCCGCAAGGCAAGAAGTACCACGTCGCAGCCGCCTTCCCGAGCGCCTGCGGCAAGACCAACTTCGCCATGCTGATCCCGCCCGCCGCCTTCGACGGCTGGAAGATCACCACCATCGGCGACGACATCGCCTGGATCAAGCCGGGCACCGACGGCCGCCTGTACGCGATCAACCCCGAGGCCGGCTATTTCGGCGTCGCCCCGGGCACCAACTCGCATACCAACCCCAACTGCATGGACAGCCTGGAGCGCGACGTGATCTTCACGAACGTSGCGCTGACCGACGACRRCGACGTCTGGTGGGAAGGCATGACGGACACACCGCCCGCCCACGCCATCGACTGGCAGGGCAAGGACTGGACGCCCGCGATCGCCAAGGAAACCGGCGCCAAGGCCGCTCACCCGAACGCCCGCTTCACCGTGGCTGCGACCAACAACCCGGCGCTGGACGCCAACTGGGACAACCCCGCCGGTGTGGCCATCGACGCCTTCATCTTCGGCGGCCGCCGCTCCACCACGGTGCCGCTGATGACCGAGGCGCGCGACTGGACTGAGGGCGTCTACATGGCCGCGACCATGGGCAGCGAGACCACCGCCGCCGCCGCCGGCCAGCAGGGCATCGTGCGCCGCGACCCTTTCGCCATGCTGCCCTTCATGGGCTACAACATGGCCGACTACTTCCAGCACTGGCTGGACCTGGGCGCCAAGCTTGAAGCCTCGGGCGCCAAGCTGCCCGCCATCTACTGCGTCAACTGGTTCCGCAAGGGTGCCGACGGCAAGTTCGTCTGGCCCGGCTACGGCGAGAACATGCGCGTGCTGAAGTGGATGCTGGACCGCCTGGAAGGCCAGGGCGGTGGCAGCGAACACGTGTTCGGCGTGTCGCCCGGCTATGCCGACCTGAACTGGGACGGCCTGGACTTCTCGCCGGAGAAGTTCGACACCGTGACCCGCATCGACGTCGCCGAATGGCAGGCCGAGATGAAGCTGCACGACGAACTGTTCGCCCAACTCGCCTTCCACCTGCCCGCCGCGCTGCCGGCCGTCAAGGCGCGCATCGAAGAGCGCCTCGCGAAAGAGGCGGGCTGACCGTTTCTCTTCGGCAGCATCAGCATGGGCGCCTTCGGGCGCCCGTTTTTATCTCCGGCTGCCGAACACCAGCAGCAAGCCGCCGATGGCGATGGCGCCCACGCCCAGCCATACCGGCACATTGACCGTTTCCTTCTCCTTGGCCGAGACCTCCAGCGAGCCGAGCTTCACGACGGTCTTGTCCTTGGTGTAGCTGAAGCCGCCCATCGCGAGGCTGGCCGCGCCGATGACGAGCAGCAGGATGGCAATGATCTTGGTGGCACCMATGGCGCTCTCCTTGGTTTGAGATGGGCCCAGGCTAAGGTCGGCAGCATGTGACAAACAGTGTCCGACAGCGCGATGCACTGTCGGACGATGCCGACACCTCAGGGATAGTCCTTCAGCGTCGCCGTATTGCTGCCGCCCTGACAGCGCGCCGAGTCACCCGCGTCGTTGATGACGCGCTCGATGCTGCCCTTGTCCACCAGGCAGACGGTGATCATGTGGCGCAAGCGCACGCCGGGCGCTTTTGTTGGATTTGGCACCTCGAAGGCGCGGTCCAGCACAACGTCGGGCTTCAGGAAGACGCTGTAGGCACCCAGGCCCCAGGCCTCGTGGCGTGTCACCGTGTCGGCCACCTTGTACGCCGCATAGCCGCGGCCGGTCGGGCTCGTCCACTGGCTTTGCGTCGGCGGGTCATACGGGATCTCGGACTGGTAGAAATAGACGCGCCCGCCATTGCCCTGCCAGACGACCTGCTCCTTCTGGAAGTGCTCGACAAAAAGGCCATAGATGGTCACGTCCTCGCCGTTGACCCACAGGCCGTGGGCGGACGGGTTGCTGGTCCAGCCGACACCCTCGCCATGGTCAGCGCGCCAGATCCACGTGTGGTCGACCAGGGTGTCATGCGCATTGATGYGCAAGGCCGTGTCCACCTGCCCGGCCGCCGCGCCGCCGATGCGGAAGAACAGGTCGTGCAGCACGATGGGGTCGGCTTTGTGACGCTTCCTTGAGCCGGCCGGCGCCACCTCCATCAGCACGCCAGAGTCCTGCTTGCCGGCGTCGAGGAACAGGCCCGAGATCGTCAGCCCGTCCATGTCCGCCGTCTTCACCAGCGGCTGGCCGTTGTCCGAGCGCAGCGTCGGGAAGCCGATGCCCAGCACCACCGTGCCGGAACGCTTCACCTGCAGCGTCTGCGTCAACAGGTACTCACCCGGCGTGAACAGCAGGTGCTTGCCGGCGGCCAGCTGGGCGTTCAGCGTCGCCGCTGTGTCGCCGGGTTTGGCGATGAAGAACTGGCCGATGGGCAGCGTCTTGCCGGGCGCCACGGCGCCATTCGCCCACGAGATGCCCGCGCTGTCGCGCCGCAAGGCAGGCACTCGCACGGCGTACTGCCCCTTGGCATCGATGAAGAGCCAGGGCTTCTCGCGCACCAGGGGCGTCTTCGCAATCTTGGTGAAGCGCTGGCCTGGCGTCGGAAATTCACCGTCGGGTGCGCCAGCCACGCCGACGAAGACCATGTTCCAGTTCGAACCCGTCCAGCTGCCCCACTGGCTGTTGCGCGAGATCCATTGCTGCTGCGTGGCCGAGCTGACCTGGCCATCCACCAGCACGTCCGAGAACCAGCCGCCGCTGGCCCAACCCTTGTTCTGGTTCAGCCGGATGTTGCCGCGCACATGCATGCGGCGGAACGGGATGGCCTGGGACACGGCCCATTGCATGGTGTTGTCGCCGATGCCCAGCGTCGGCGTCACTGAGAAGTTCTCGGCACCGCGCCAGAAGTTCTGCGTCGCGTTGTCGCCATCCAGAAAGGCCGTTGAGCGCAGGTCGCCGATGACGTGGACGTCGTCCGGATGCGCCCCCAGGCCCAGCACGTGCGTGTAGAAGCCCACCGGAATGCGCAAGTCCTGGTAGGTGCCCGGTTTGAGCAGGATGGCGTCGCGACGCGGGCCGAAATGGTTGGGCTGCTGGGCGGCGTAGATGCCGTCGATCAGCGCCTGCAGGCCCGGCGTCGCCGGGTCGACGACATGCACGTTGGGGCCGAAGTCCGGCACCTCAACCGCCAGAGCCGGAGCCGCCAACCCCACGGCCAGCACGGCCACCATCGCTCGCTTGCACTGCATGTCTCTTCCTCGCCAGGTCTCTGGTTGTCGATGCTTGGAATCGGTTCCACTTCCCGTATTGGATCATGTCCAAGCCACCTGGTCTTCCGGGTTGCTGAGGCGGCAGGCGGCGCACAATGGCGGCACTTGAGCAGCCTGCAACCAGGCGAGGAGGCCAGATGAGCCAGGGCTTCGGTCACGAATTGCCGTCACGGCACAACCAGCAGGAGCACCGTCAGGTCTCCCGCTACCTGATCGTCATCGCGTCAAGCGGCGGCCCGGTCGCCAAGCTCTTTCTGGACAGCCGCGAACAGGTGGGCGAATTCGATGCCAGCACCGAAGAGGTCGCCGTCATGACGCGCAACGCGTCGTCGTCGACGGGCGCTTCGGGCCCCGAATGGAACAAGGCCCTCGCTGGCCACAGCGCCGAGGAGCGCGCGGCCGCGACGGTCTACCTGCTCGACGTCTAGAAGCTCGACCCCGGCTGCTTCAGGAAGGCTTCTTCCTCGGCCGTCGACGCGCGGCAAAGGATGGTGTTGCGGTGCGGGTAGCGCCCGAAACGGTCGATGATGGCCTTGTGCCTGAGCTCGAAGTCGTGCGTGCCCTGCGGCGCGCGTTCCTTCATCAGCGGCTCGCCCGCCGCGTGGATGGCGGCGGATTCGCTGTGCATATAGGGCATGAAGAGGAAGGCGCGCTGTTCGACCGGCAGGGCCAGGTCAGCACCGGCAGTGACGGCCTCCTGCGCCAGCGCGAGGGCCAGCGGATCGGCCGCGAAGGCGCCGGGCGTGCCGCGGTGGATATTGCGGGCGAACTGGTCCAGCACGATGACCTCGGCGAGCCGACCTTCGGGCACCGCGCGCCAGGCAAAGAGTTCGCAGCGCTTGGCCTGTTCGTGCAGGGCGCCGAAGCGCGTGCGGACCTGCTCGTCGAAAGCGGTGTCCACCGTCCACCACTGCGCAGGCTTGATCTCCTGGAACCAGAAGCGAAGGATGTCGTCAGGCGTGGCCCTCATTTGCGCCCGCCAAACACCAGCAGCAAGCCGCCGACCGCAATTGCGCCCACGCCCAGCCACACCGGCAGATTGACTTCCTCCTTCTGCTTGGCCGACAGCTCCAGCGGCCCGAGCTTCACGACGGTGCTGTCCTTGGTGTAGCTGAAACCGCCAGTGGCCAGGCTGGCGGCGCCGGCGATGAGGAGGAGTACGCCGACGATCTTGGCGAAGTTCATAACAGGGCTTCCATGGGGTGAAGACCCAAGCTTAGAGCCTCACCACGCGTAGCTCGCCCCCAGCAACCCGTAGTTCACGCCTCCCTGGGGCCCGCGGCTGCGGCCGACGCCTGGCGTGACGGTCCAGCCAGCCCCCGCGGCGATGGCTGCCTTCATCTGCACGCTGCGCAGGTTGCCGCCATCGTGCAGCCGGTCCTGCATCACCTCGCCGTTCAGCGCCACGCGCTCGCTGACGCGGTAGGTGGCGCCGAGCTGGTGGCTGCGGTCCAGCGCCGCCTCGTCGCGGTTGATGGCCGTCACGCGATTGCCCAGCAGCGGCACACCGGCCAGCAGGCCGCCGCTGTTCGTCGCTTGCGTCGTGCTCGTCGTGTAGCGGTTGCGCATGACGGCGCCGTAGACGCTCAGGCGCGGCGTGACCGCCACCGCGCCGTGCACGCCCACGCCATGGCCCCGCAGGCGCTGCTCGACCGGCGTGGCCGCGCCGCCGCCTGACGCCACCGTGCCCCGCGCACGGGCGCTGCGCTTCACCGCATCGACACCGACGTTGACGCCCTCCGCCGGCCGCCAGTCCACCGCTGT